>NVUU01000081.1 GCA_002402025.1 Candidatus Aerophobota bacterium | reverse complement strand
CGGGTATTTTTTTATATGAAACGCACTATCAAACCAACAATACGTGTCATTCCATCTGGAGGGCTTGAGCTGTATACAGAAGCTTTTGGAAGTCCAAAAAGCGTTTGCCTGCTTTTAATTTCAGGAGCGATGGCCCCAGGTGATTTCTGGTCGGATGGATTTTGCAAGCTCGCAAGCAAACATTACTATGTGATCCGCTATGATCATAGAGACATTGGAAGATCAAGCGCTGTTGATTTTAGGAAGCACCCCTATGCACTTAAAGATCTCGCAAGAGATGCGATAAATATTCTTGCAGCATACGACTTAAAAAAAGCACATTTTGTGGGACACGCTATGGGCGGACATATATGCCAGCACATAGCGCTAGAGCATCCTGCAAGAGCTTTAAGTATTTCTCCTATTTCGTCGGGACCGATTGCAAAAACCAAAATCGATGAGATCCCTCTGACAGAGGGAGAAGAGCTTGTTATTTCTCATACTTGGAAATTGTTCACAGAGAGAAAAGACGGCGAGAGTTTAGAAGATAAAACCAAAGGTTTTATGGAGATTTGGAAATACCTTAATGGAGATTTCCCGTTCGATGAGGCTTTGGCAAAAACGTATACGAAACGACTTTTAAGAAGCCCCGTGCAGCTGATTGCCCCGGGGAACAATCATGAAATGATTATGAGAGATGCTTCATCAGGTAAGGAAGGTGTTATCGAGCAAATTAGAACACCTACCCATGTGATACATGGCAACCGCGATCCCATTGCACTTCCAAGGTATGGCAGGGCGATAGGTGTGAGCGTTCCGGATGCTTGGCTTGATATGATAGATGGCATGGGACATATGTTTTTCAATAAAGATCTAGAGAGAAAAATCTTTAATATCATTCACTTATACATAGATCAGCTCTGATAGGTACTAGGTACTCGTGATCTCATCTGAGAGTTTGTTTTTCGCGCCTGCAAGGATTCTCGCATGCTCTTTTTCAGCGGTTTCAAATGCGATCGTCTTTTTATCATCTCTATATGTGAAACGAAGGGTTACGTTCTTCTTGTCTTTTCCAAGCTTTTCACTTGTATAAAGGTCTCGAAGATGTACGTTTTTCAAAAGCCTTGATGGCACTTCATGAATAGATTGCAGGATGGTATCTAGCGAAGTATCGCTTCCTACTGTGATTGTCCAGTCGCGCTCAGTTCCTGGGAACTGGGGAAGAGGTTGCATTCTAAGCTTTTTGTACTTAGATGCTTTAAAGAGAGATTGCAAATCAATCTCTGCAAAGAACACACGCCTATCGATAGAAAGCTCTGATAGGATATTTGGGTGTACTTCTCCAATGATACCAAGAATGGTATCTTCAGACTCTATTGTGGCCTGTTTTCCTGGATGAARACCCTTAATCTTTGATTTTGTAAAACTCAAGGAGTTTATGTGCACACCTTCTATGAGATTTTCCACGATACCTTTGATATCAAAGAAGTCTACATCTTGTGTTTTTTCTTTCCAGAAATGTGGAACTTTCTCTCCTGTAAGAACAATGCCAATTACAGCTTTTTCGTGATAGGACTCTTCTTGTTTGTAGTGAATGAGTCCGATTTCAAAGCAAGAGAGTGAGAATGTTTTGTGATCGAAATTATGCTTAATCATTTGAAGCATTCCAGGGAGGAAAGAAGGGCGCATAATGGACTGATCGACAGAGCTTGGGCGAAGAACATGGATCAGAGGATTTTCTGGTAATGTGCTATGATCAAGTGCGAGGTTCGCAAGCTTTGGGCTGATAAGATCGCAAGTTAAACACTCTTGCAACCCTTCTGCTATCAGGCGTTTTCTAACTTCTTTTTCTACAAGGTAAAAGTTGCAGTGAGGGATATTTGAAAAATAGGTTTTGCTTTGCTTGATTTCGATGTTGTTGTAGCCGTAGATTCTGGCAACTTCTTCAATCAGATCGATTTCAGCTGTGATATCATTTCTAAAGCTTGGGATAGTAACGCTAAAGCATTCTTTTTCAAGGTCCACTTTTGTTTGCATACGAAGTCTTTGGAAAATTACGTCTACTTCGTCAAGACTCAACTGAGTGCCTAATATACCATTCACACGAGAGAGTCTGCATACAAGTTCTCTTTTTGCAAAAGAGGAGAATTTTTCATCGATAACTTCTGTTGCAACATGAGCATTTGCATACTCTTGCATAAGTTGAGTGGCTCTATTAAGAGCTGGTAGTACAGCTTCTGGATCAGCGTTTTTTTCAAAACGAGAAGAAGCATCAGTTCTTAGATTCAGTGACTTGCTAGATCTTCTCACGCATGATGCGTTGAAGTAAGCAGATTCTAAGGCGATACGTGTTGTATTGTCTGTGACCATCGTATTGAGACATCCCATAACACCTGCAACGGCAATGGGTTTTTCTGCATCATTTATAAGAAGTGTGCCGGGAAGGATTTTTCTTTCTACTTCATCAAGTGTTGTAACAAGACACTCTTTTTCTGCGCGAGCCACTGTGATAGAGCTTCCTTCGAGCCTATCGTAATCAAAAGCGTGAAGAGGTTGGCCATATTCAAGGAGGACGTAGTTTGTGATGTCGACAATGTTATTGACAGGCCTTAAGCCTGAGGCCTCTAACCTCTTTATAATGAAATCTGGAGATGGCTTTATCTCTACATTTTCTAAATATCTAGCCGCGTATCTTAAGCAGTTTTTTTGATCTTCAACACAAACGCTGAGTTTTTCACCAGTGTGAAGATCTCGTGTTTCTTGAACGCTAATCTTTGGAGTTTCGTAACGAGTGTTTACAAGAGCTGCGATCTCTCTTGCAATCCCTCTTATGCTCATGCAGTGTCCAAGATTTGGTGTAAGTGAGATTTCGAAGATGATGTCTCCATAGAGATCTTGCATATTTTTCCCAACGAGGGAAAAATCGCCGATATCCATAATTCCTTCATGTATGGAAGAGAAGCCAAGCTCCTTTTCTGAACACAGCATACCAAAAGATTCTACGCCTCTTAGCTTGCTTTTCTTGATTTTGAAGGTTTTTCCTTCCTCATCCGTTAAGGTAGCGCCTGTTTTTGCAAAGGCTGTGACAAGCCCTTCAGCGCAGTTGGGCGCTCCGCAGACAACTTGGAATTCTTCTGCTCCGTCTGATACTGTCGCGATTCGGAGCCTTTCTGCATCGGGGTGTTGCGTTGCTTTTACAACTTTTCCAACGACGATTCCGTTGAATCCAAGGGATACTTTTTCAATTTTTTCAACCTCAAGTCCTGCTTCTGTTAGCACATCTGCAAGTGCTTCGGGTTGTAAATTGATATCGATATATTCTTTAAGCCAAGATAATGGTACGAGCATAATTTTATAAGCTGTTTACAAATAAAAACTTCAGGGGTTATGTAGTAGAGTTGTAATGTAACAGATTTTATCTATTGAAGAAAGGTGAAAAATTTGTTTAAAATGCAAATTTAGGGATGTTTGCTAGAAGTGCGGCTACTTGGTCTGCCTTCTTTTTAAGGAGTGTTGAAGCATGGCAAAAAAGACAGAAGAAAAAGAAGAGAATTTTCCAAAAGCGGAAAATCACTGGTTTAAGAAATACAGATGGTTGACAAATGGTTTGATCATCAGTGGTGCTTTGAATATCGGACTAATTGCGACTTTTTTCACGATCACGTTCAAAAACTCAAGTCCCAAGGCATTGTTAAGTCCTCAGAAGAACTATTCCGTAAAAGAGAAAAAACAGGCTTATTACGTTTCGATAAGTGGTGTTGAGCTTTTATGTGATTATTTCAATTACAGCTACGAAGATCTACTTATTGAGCTCAATAGTAAAGAGCTTGTAGAAGATGGGTATGCCAAAAGAGATTTTTCTCTAGCTTGCCTAGTATCCTTTCACCACTTTGATATCCAAAGAGCATTGACAGGAACGTACCTACAAACAAGAGAATTAGAGTTTATCCATAAAGAAGGTGGAGAAAGAGTTAAACTTGAAATTTTTGCGGGCCTTGAAAGCGAACATTTTGACGCTCTTGTAGAGTTTGCAAACCAAGAGAGTTGGCCACTCACTGCGCAGGGTCTTTATTTCCAGATTCAACGTATTGGAGATGTGAGTAATATTCCGACAACGCTAAAAGAAGCGTTTTACCTAACTCCTCAGTTCCACTGCATCTGGATGCTCTTTAATCGCATGGAAAAAACACTAGAATATGATGATCTACTGCAAATTTCCTTTGATGCAGACTGGGAGCTTTTGAATAACTACTATCTCTACCTTGCTAAAACGCAGGATTTTTCTCAGGTGAACAAAAGAAGACTTCTCATGGATCTTCTGCAGAAAAAATCAAGATTTGCAGCAAAATATCTCATTGACCATGACAGAGCCTTTGCTCTTGAGAAACTTGACGATGCAAGTGTTGTGTATCTTCTATCCCTCATGGATAAAAATACTCCAAAAGCAGAAATATTTTCTCGTGAGTTGATCGTATCAACACGTTCTGATGCGGTACTTAAATCCGCTGGATTCAAGCTTTATGAGATAGCAGGAGAGAAAGTGCCATATCCATACGATCATAACAAAGCGCTTGTGAGATTCCTTCCGACCTTCTCAACGAAAGTAGACGTGAACATGAAGCCTCACGGCAAACAGCATGACACAGTCAGACCTTCTCAAGAAATTGTATACCATACAGTTAGAAAAGGTGAAACTCTATGGAAGATCGCTCAGGAATACGATGTGACAATCAAAGATCTTAAAAAAGCTAATGGCTTTAAGTCTTCCGGTCTGATCAAACCAGGCATGAAGATCAGGATTCCTTAGAGTCTAGACTCTTAGAACCGAGATTCCGAGAGTCAGGTCTTTTCGGGTTTAAAGGGACTTCGTCAACGCCCCCTGCATTCCAGGGGTTGCATCTAAGAAGTCTTCTTACTGTCAGATAGGAGCCTTTTATGGCTCCATGTCTCTTTAAGGCAATCAGAGAATATTCAGAGCAACTAGGGTAAAATCTGCAGCAGTTTCCCACAAAGGGAGATAAGCAGAATCTGTAGATGTGGACAAGTCCAAGAAGTAACCATTTCATGAGAACTATCATAGCGAAGAGGGGAGGATTCTACAATCCCTTTTCCAGAAAATCCCTTGCACACTAAGACTTTAGCTTTTATCCAAATTTCGCCGTAAAACCTCTTTCTTAAGATGGAGGATATAAGGCAATTGTTTTTAAAACTTGTGTCCGCTAAACTTGGCCTCAAGTACCGCAGGATATGCGGGATTTTAAGCCTGTGGAGAGGATGCGTTAGTAATCTCTGCGAAGCAGGAACCTCTGAAATGGGTGACCTAGTTTCAGCCTGAGAAATCAGGAATCTTCTTCCTTTAGGGAGGAGAGGATGTCAAATTAATCACCATATCACACCTGATTATTTGCGGAAGTGGCGGAACTGGTAGACGCGCTACCTTGAGGTGGTAGTGAGGTAATCATTCCTCTTGGGGGTTCAAGTCCCCCTTTTCGCATATCTTTTAAACATTGACAGTTTCATTAAATAGGTTCTCTACCTTACCTGTAAAAATACCATCAAGATGGATTTCTTCGAGGAGTGAAAAATCCTTTGTAAAGGTGAGGGCTTTTACAAGGATGGTTTCTTCATTTGTAAAAGGAGAATCTTTTTCAAAAGAGAGAAGGCCTTCATGGCGCATGAGCTTTAATAGAAAACTTATTTCTATACCTTTTGGGTAAATACTTTTGCAAAGCTGCTTTAGATAGACTTTTGTTAACTGGTATAATAAGGGAGATGGCTTTCCAGGTAGCTGCGATTTAACAAGAGATCTCAAAATATTGCTTGCAGATTCGATTTTTTCGTAATTATTTCGTAAAGAAATATGGGCATTGATCAAATTAATTTCTTTTACTTTTAGAAGGTCAGATCTTGATTTTGAATAGGTGAAATTTACACAAGATGTGGGCTCACATAAGGCTCCACTGGCTTTATTTTTAGACACATAGGTGATGAAGCTGAGAATGCCGTCCTTTGTAAAAACACTGAGGATCTTCTGCTTTTCTTTGTAGTTAAAGGACCTTAATATGACCCCTTCAATCTGATGAAATTCACTCATTTGCTTTAAACTCTGGAAACTTAAGATGGCCTCATGATAGCATAGATTCATTATATTGCGTAATTTTGGTAAATTACACGATGAACTACCATATTCTACAAAGAAGGAGAAATAATATGGCTAAAGGAAAAGTAAAATGGTTTAATCAGACGAAAGGATATGGTTTCATCACCCCAGAAGAAGGTGGAAAGGACATATTCGTACACATTTCAGCTGTAGAGCAGTCTGGTATTGAAGGTCTTGATGAAGGCGACGAAGTATCTTACGATACTGCTGAGCAGAAAGGTAAGACAGCTGCATCAAACCTGAAAAAACTGTAATTCAACTAAATCATCCAATTCTAGAAATAATTAATCTACTCAAGTAGCGATTATTTCTAGATTGGAAATATTTCCCWAACAGGCCTTATTCAAAGCATCGGTAGCTCAATTGGATAGAGCACCCGGCTTCGAACCGGGCGGTTAGGGGTTCGAGTCCCTTCCGGTGCGATCTTTCCACCCTAAGACTAAAATTTACAAAATTTATCTTCTTTATCAAGCATTCTGATTCCTATGAAGTCTTTTTTTGTTTATTTCCGTATAGATACGGAGAAATTCTTGATACCTTTTCTTATAGTTTCCCATGCATCTCAAAGTAACATTTTGAACACCCATAGAGGGGTCAACATGTGCCTGTGTTATTCCGGGTAGATAAAAGATCCTCTAGATAAATAATTGTGACATCACTAGACTCTGCATACACTAATAATTTGATTGTGGGAGAGCGGATATGACACAGAAAATCAAGCTAAAGGGCATAGATGACGAAGTTCACGTAACTGTCGTTGGTAAAAATGTAGAAATTACAGGTCCTTTGAAAGATTATGTGATGGAAAAAGTTAAGAAAATTGAAATGTTAAACAATCTGATTATCGAGATTGTTGTCCGCCTTGATGTGCAGAAAATTGATCACTCTGTTGATATCATCATGAAGTTTTCTCATTTCAAAGTAAAAGTTCATGCAATCACACACGATATGTATGCCACAATAGATAAAGCATTTGATAGGCTGAAAGCAAAGCTTCGTAAGTGGAAAGGCAGAATCCAAGATCACCATAATAAAGGGATTTCCGCTATTGATCTTAAGGTAAATGTCCTTGAAAAAGTTGTTACAGAACTTGAAGAGATCAATGATCAAATCGAAGAGCAAACGTACGAAGAAGTAGAAAGTCAATTAAAACCTCCTGTACTTCATAAGCAGAAGACAAGGGTTTTAAAGACTCTTAGCCTGAATGAAGCCGTTATGAAGATGGAGCTATCTAATGACAACTTTATCGTCTTTAAATGTGAAGAAGATCTTCATCTTAAAGTTCTTTATAGAAGAAGAGATGACAGCTACGGGGTGATTTCTCTTGATAAAGAGTCAGAGTGATTCACTCATCTATGATCAAATCAGAGGCTACTTTGTAAAAAAGAGTCCAGAGGAGATTGTGAGACAAAACATCTTATCTAATATGATAAAGCGTCTTGGTTACCCCAAGGCGCTTCTTTGTGTAGAAAAGAGCTTAAAAGATCTAAGTGCGGATAATATTAAAAGATCACAAATCCCAAGTAGAAGGGTAGATATCCTCTGCTATCTAAAAAAAGAGTTAAAACCTCTTCTAATCATCGAGTGTAAAGCAGAAGTGCTCTCAGATAAAACCATCAGCCAAGTGATTGGTTATAATAAGTATGTTGGAGCGCCATTTATTGCGATTGCAAATATGGACACAATACTTACTGGGTTTTATGATGAAGAAAGAAAGAACTATCGTTTTATAAAAAGCCTTCCCTCTTATGAAGACTTAAGTAGGCATGCACTTGTCAGATAACATGTTTGTAGCGAATCTAAAACAACTCTCAGTAAAAAATCAGCCACTTGTACTGAAGTTGCAGATGGCAACCAAGAGCTCAATCACTTCAGTTAGTTTGTTAAAACCGCAGGTTAAGAAAACAACAGAGGCTGCCATTTTCTATGACATCATTGATGTGGATAGAAAATATCTATGTAGCTTTCTTGATCGTGATAAAAATCTTTCTGTTTATGCCTTTTGCAAAGTAGGGCCTTCTTTAAGAGCTCTCTTTGAAAGTGAAGAGTTAAAAGAGCTTTTGCAAAATGAGAGATTTTTCCTTTTAGAAAGACCAGCAAACGAATGGGAGTTTATCGCATTTGCAAGAAAGGTTTTTCTAAAGAGATTTGAGATATTGATAGAAATGAAGAGTTCTTTAGAAAAGGCATTCAAAGAAGAGTTAACAACATGCCTTGAACAAACACTTCTTTGTTTCTCAGACTTTAGAGATTTTGGAAAAAGCGTTTTAACAAATGTTTTACAAAACGCAAAGACTCTGCAAAAGAACTTTTGCGCAAGTTCTCTATACGGCGCTTTTAAAGATGTCCCGGCACTTATTTGCGGTGCGGGATCTTCATTAGATGTGCAAAAAAGTTGTATAGAAGGGCTACAGAATAAAGCTTTGATTTTTGTTGGAGGCTCATCCATTGCTTCTTTTACGAAAGAAAGCCTACCGTTTCATATTGCAGGTGCGATCGATCCGAATGTCCCAAAGGAAAGGTTTTCTTCCATTGCTGCTTTAGAAAAACCTTTTTTCTATAAATTAAGATCAGATCCTTTTGTAAAAAATCTCTTTTGCAAGGAAAAATTCCTTTCGCCACCAAGTGATGGATATCCTCTTGAAGAACATATTTATAAGATTTTTGCAGAAGAGAGTTTTTTAGAAGATACAGGGTTTACCGTCGGGAACTATTTGGGCGCTCTTGCAGCAAGTCTTGGCTGCAATCCGGTTGTTTTAGTAGGCATGGATGGAGGTGCTTTAGAAGGTAAAGAATACGCATCAGGTGTCATAGACACGGGTGTCTTAGATACAAGTATCATAGATGATAAGTGCCAAAGAAATCCAATCGCGAAGAAAAGTATAAAAGGCAATGCGCTCTTTACAAGAAAAGACCTTCTTGCCTCGCATGACTATTTTGCAAAACTTCCAAATAAAGGCTCTAGCCCTTTGGCTAAATCTGCTGCATTCACAATCTCTTTTGATTGTATTGCTGCAGCTGAAATAATAATTGCCATGGATACCAAACCTCCCAATCCTAGAGCAATAATAGTATCTCTTCGAGCGTGTTTTAAATCTGATTTTTT
>NVUU01000080.1 GCA_002402025.1 Candidatus Aerophobota bacterium | reverse complement strand
TCTCACCAAAAAGAACTTTAAGCACCTTTTCAGAAACCGTGCAAAGAATAGGTTTTTTCAATACTGATCCAAGAGTTTTTGTAAATTCTACATTAGTTATAGAAGTCGTTGCAAAATTTACAGGGCCGCTAATATCTGTTTGGATCAGATGATATATCTGATAAATCGCATCCTCAATCGAAATCCAGCTCATCTTTCTTACCTTCTTTCCCAAAATAGCGCCGAGATAATTCTTGAAGATAGGGACAGTTTTTAAAAGTAAACTGCCTTTTAAGCCTAAAATCACAGAAAAGCGCATGTTTACAGTAGATCCTTTAGAATACGCTTTGGCAGCCTTTTCCCAGTCTTTGCAAACACCTGACAAGAAACTATCTCCAGGTTTTGTAGATTCAATAAGCTCTTCTTCTCTTTCTATCCCGTAATATCCATATGCTGATGCACAAAGAAATTTCTTTGGAGGTTTCGTAAGAGTWTTTAAAGTCTCTGCAAGAAATTTTGTAGAATCTATCCGGCTTTTATAGATTTTATTTTTCTTTGCTTTTGTCCAGCGCAAAGAAGTGCCTACGTTTTCGCCTGATAAATGAATAACAACATCCATCCCCTCGCATTTCTCTTTCTCAATCTGTTTTTTCTCTATATCCCAAAATACTTCATTAGGGTTTTCAGATTTTTTACGTACAAGCTTTGTCACCTCATGGCCGAACAAATCAAGAAGTATGCAAACATATGAACCAACAAAACCACTCGCTCCTGAAACAAGAATCTTTAGTTTCCTTGTTTTGTCATATTTAGAAAAATGTTTGAAATCTTCCTCTATCACTTTATGGCGGTAACGGAACAAACGGTTTAGTTTTTTCTCAATAAGTGGATCCATAAACCATCTTGTGAAAAAACCTCCAAAGTTTTTGAAAGTGATCTCATCGATCATTTCTGATTTTCCATCTCCCACATCTACAAACTTATGGACATGCTTGAAGGATTTAAACGGACCAAAAACTTGCTCACCTTCAAACCCGTGAGGTCTTTCACATTTTGTATGTTTAGATACCCAATTCTTCTTAAAAGGACCTACTTTCATCTGTAGATGTACTTTAGTCCCTTCAGAAAGACCCGGTTCCTTATGGACTAGCTTCATCTTCTCAAAAGGTGGAATGAGTCTTTTAAGTGCTGATTCCTTTTCATGATACGAGAAAAGCTCTTCCGTAGAAGCAGCAACAACTGTTGAAAAACGCAACGTCTTCATAAATCACAACTTTTTGTCTTTTCTGGAATCTAGAGGAATTTTACGAATAGATCAAATAAACTTTTACAAATTGTAATGTGGGTAACAAAAAAAGCCCTTAAGAAACTTAAGGGCTCTATCTCGGAAGAAGAGGGATTCGAACCCCCGTACGGTTGCCCGTAAGCTGTTTTCAAGACAGCCGCATTCAGCCGCTCTGCCATTCTTCCAGATGCCAATAAGTAAGAAATTATAGGTGAAAATTTGTATAAAGCAAGGGATTTAGAGCGGTTTTTAAGATTAAGAAGCTTTTTTAATAGAGGTCACTTTAGGAAGGGTGAAGATAAAAGTAGAGCCTTTTCCTTCTTCACTCTCTACTCTCATAGTACCACTATGGAGTTCTATWATTTTCTTACTGATATTAAGACCAAGCCCTGTTCCTTTTTCAGTTCCAGCCTTTCGCTCTCCAAATTGCTCAAACCTCGTAAAAAGACACTTTGCATTTTCTTTAGAAAGCCCTCTGCCGGAATCTTTCACAAAGCACTCTATTACCTGCTCCTGAACAGTAAAGCCAACCTCTACCCTACCACTCTCTGTGAATTTCAGCGCATTTGTAAGAAGATTCGTAAAGACTTGGATGATACGGTCTCGATCAAAACTAATCATCGTTGGCTCATTTGGGACATTCTCCACAAGCTCCAAGTTTTTTTTCTGGTAGGGACCTTTTAACTGCTCAGCGCACAAGTGCACAACGTCAGTAAGATTATGATCTTGAACTGAGATTTCCATCTTCCCAGCTTCAATTTTTGAGATATCTAAGATATCATTAATAAGGCCAAGAAGTCTTTTAATCCCATCTTTGCCCATTTGCAAAGTTTCCTTTTGCTTTTCATTGACCTCTCCTTGAGAGCCATCCAAAACCATTTCCAAACTCTCACCGATATATGTCAAAGGAGATCTTAATTCATGTGATACCATAGACACAAATTCAGACTTTAATTCACTTGCATGCTTTAGAGATTCATTGGCTATTTTTAGCTGCAATTGAACACTTTTTCTTTCTATTGCATAAGCTATCACCCGCTTCAATAATGTTTCATTAAATTGGCCTTTAACAAGGTAATCTTGTGCACCTTTTTCCATGAACTTTATTGCGAGCTTATCATCCTCAAGGCCCGTCATGAGAACCACTGCTGTGTCTTTAGCATTTTGCAAAATTATATCAAATGTATTTTCTGGATTAGTTGAGTCAGGAAGAGACAAATCTGTAAGGATTAAGGAGTATTGATTTTGTTGCAAAGCGGTCGTTGCCTGCTGWAGATCCGGAACTATTTCTAAGTCATACAAATAATGCAACTCAGCAAAATACTTTTCCACAAGCAAAGCATCGCCCTGATCGTCTTCTACAACAAGAATTTTGCCTTTTGTTGTTTCCATAAAGTCTATGTACCTTTTTCACAGGAGTGCATGAGAATAATATCTAGTAATATAATTCTGGATATAATACATATTTTTGTAAGGAGCAAGGATAAATACGGAGTATTATGGTAACTTTATCGGAACAAGAGCTTATTCAATCAGCACTTGAATCTTCCCCTGCTGGCGTGATCTTAACAGATACATCAGGTACGATCGTCTATTGCAATCCGAAAACTGAAGCTATATTTGGTTTTACAAAAGATGAGCTTCTAAATCAAAAAATCGAATTTCTGCTACCTGAAAACCTCAGAGAAAAACATGCTGCTCTACGAGCAGAGTACATGAAAAAACCCGTTTCAAGGCCCATGGGCTCTCTCTCAGATCTTGTAGGACAACACAAAGACGGTCATGAAGTTGATCTTGAAATAGGCCTAAATCCTGTGCAACTATCCGGTAAAACATACATAGTTTGTTGCCTTGTTGATCTCTCCGAAACAAAAAAAAGTATGGCAGCRCTCACAAAGAGCTTCGAGAATCTCAAGAAATTCAATAAAGAGCTCGAAAATTTTGCATATGTAGCCTCACATGATTTGCAAGAACCTATAAGAAAGATACAGTCTTTCGGAGAACTTCTTGTTAAAGAAGCTGGAGATAGTTTAAACCCTGAAGCGAAAAACTATCTAAAACTTATCATTGATGCATCCGATCGAATGAGAATTCTTATTAGCAATTTACTTGAATTTTCAAGGCTCACAACTAGAGCTGGTGATCATGTCGATGTGAACTTAAACGATACTATCAAACAGGTCCTACAAAGGCTTGATTCTATAATTAGGGAGTCTAAAGCAGAATTCACCGTAGAAGAAGAGCTTGGAGTCATTCAAGCAGAACCAAGCCATATAAACCTGTTGTTTGAAAAAATCATAGAAAATGCTCTTAAATTCCACAAAAAAGACATTCCTCCTAAAATTACAATTCGAGGAAAAAAGGAAAAAGAGTTCTTGCGAATTGAAATTGAAGATAATGGTATTGGTTTTGATATGAAATTCCATGACTCCATCTTCATGATGTTCAAAAGACTTCACCCTAAAGAAGCCTATCCAGGTGCTGGCATTGGCCTTACTATATGCAAAAAAATTATTCTGCAGCACATTGGTGAAATCTATGCAAAAAGCACCCCTGATCAAGGAAGTACATTTATTTTAGAGCTCCCATACAAAGATAATCCAATTAACAAAGCTACGATTCAAGAACCCAAACCTCAAACTACCTCGGGATCTTCATGAATTTAAAAGGTTCCGACCTTTACGAGCAGGTTTTAGAAGCTGCACCTAATGCAGTTATTATGGCCGATGCTGAAGGTACTATTGTCCTTGTTAACCGTGAAACTACTGCCCTATTTGGCTACACTAAAGAAGAGCTTGTTGGACAAAAGATCGAAAAACTTGTGCCAAGCGATATCGCAGAGAAACATGTTGACCTTAGAAATGATTATCTCAARGATCCAAAATCCAGATTAATGGGAACTGGTCGAGAACTATTTGGTATACATAAATCTGGTTTAAAGATACCCGTTGAAATTGGACTAAACCCCCTAAAACACGAAGATAAAAGCTACGTAATCGCCTCCATCACCAATATCTCAAAGAAAAAAGAACAAGAGCTTCTTATTAAAGCTACAATCGATGCCGCACCTAATGCTATGATCGTTGTGAACAGCCAAGCTAGGATTGTTTTAGTAAACAAGAAGATGGAAGATACTTTCGGATATACCAAAGAGGAGATGCTCTGGGAACCCGTGGAGCTCTTCCTACCCAACGATCTTAAGAAAAAACACGTCGGTATTAGATCTGCTTTCATTAAAAATCCTGAACCAAGAACTATGGGTGCTGATAAAGATCTTTTCGGCCTTCATAAATCAGGTAAAAAGATACCTGTTGAGATCGGGTTGAACCCTTTAAAAATTAACGATGAAACTCATGTAATCGCGACCATTATTGATATTTCTGAGAGAAAGAAGCTAGAGGAAACAATACAGCAATCTCTCATAAAACTTGAAGAATCTAATAAAGAACTCGAGAACTTCGCCTACATTGCTTCACATGATTTGCAAGAACCACTTAGAAAAATTCAGTCTTTTACCCAGCTTCTAATAGATGAGGAAAACGAAAAAATAAGTGATTCTGGAAAAACTTATATGCATCATTTAATTGATGCCTCTGGACGTATGAGAATGCTCATCGATGATTTACTTAATTTTTCCAAATTAACTTCTAAGCCAAAGAGCTTAGAAAAAGTTGATTTAAATGAACTATACAAGATTGTTCTTACAGATTTATCTAAAGTTATAGAAGAAAAGAAGGCTAAAATAACTGTGGATCAACTTCCCACTATTGAAGCTGACAAGTCTCAAATGTATCGATTATTTGAAAACCTAACAACGAATTCTCTAAAATACCAAAGGGAAGGAGTCGTTCCTGAGATTAATGTTCATGTAGAAATTTCAGAAAATGGGGTTAAAATATCATTTAAAGACAATGGTATCGGCTTCAACATGGAATATGTCGATAAAATTTTTATCATCTTCAAACGACTACATACAAAAGCTGATTACTCTGGCACAGGCATTGGTCTTGCCATGGTAAAAAAGATCATCGATTACCATAACGGCAATATCTCTGCGGATAGTAAAGAAGGTATTGGAACAACATTTTTTGTTACCCTTCCTTTATCCCAACCTGTTCAACCTTCTGAACAGCAATCTAAATAATTTTCTCGTATAAAAATTCCCAGTATGAAATAGAAATGTAATAACTGAATGTTTACATGTGTACTGCTGCAGTATTATATACTCTTGGAGGTTAAGTGAATAAAGATGATCTCATAATTTTGATTGCTGATGATGATGAAGGAGATAAGCTCCTTATGGAAAAAGCATTTACAAACATTAATGCGGCGCATAAGAGAGTCTATGTGGGTGATGGAGAAGAACTTTTAGATTATCTCTTGCATCGGGGTAAATATAAAAATGAAACTGACTTTCCAAGACCTGGGATCATCCTACTTGATTTAAATATGCCAAAAGTTGATGGAAGAGAAGCTCTCGCAAAAATAAAAAGTGATCCTAAACTGAAATCTATACCCGTGATCGTGTTGACCTCATCAAAAGCTGAAGAAGACATTGCAAAAGCTCATGATTTAGGAGTGAATTCATACATACAAAAACCCGTTGATAATAAAGGGCTTGAAACGATCTTTAAGAGTCTAGAAGTCTACTGGTTTAATACAGTTCGCCTACCTGAAGACGGTTCTTGTAAAAAAGCAATATAGCTTGAGACTTGTAAATAATTAAATCCAAATAATGGAGAAAAACATTGGAAAGTCAGAGTAAGAGAGTTATTTTGATTGCTGAAGATGATGAAGGTGATCGCATTCTTATGGAAAAGTCTTTTGAATCACTTAAAGTACTAAACAAAAGAATTTATACAGAAAATGGCGAAGATTTACTTAATTATCTTGAAAATAAGGGTAAGTATCAAAATGCATCGGAATATCCGCTTCCAGGGATCATCCTGCTCGACATGAACATGCCAAAAGTTGATGGTAGAGAAGTGATCGCTCGCACGAAAAGCGACCCAAAATTTAAAACTATTCCCATAATTGTAATGACTAGTTCTAAAGCAGAAGAAGAAATTGTTAAAACCTATAATTTAGGAGTGAATTCATACATACAAAAACCGATAGACGTAAAGGGACTTGAAGTCATCTTTAAAGCACTTGAAAAGTGCTGATTTAAAACCTACGTTCTTCCAGGCAATCCGGGTGAAAATACGACGTAAAGCAATTTTAAGCAAATTGTCCTAAAAATCTCGCATCGTTTTCTGTGAACATACGGATATCTGTGATACCGTATTTAAGCATAACAAGCCTTTCTATCCCCCCACCCCATGCGTAGCCGGAGTAAACTTCGGGATCAAGGCCGCCTTGTTTAAGAACTTCAGGATGCACCATACCGGCCCCGCAAACCTCAAGCCAACCTGTTGTTTTGCACAAACGACAACCTTTACCGTCGCAAGAGGTACACGAAATATCAATCTCCAAACCAGGTTCTACGAATGGAAAATAACTTGGTCTAACACGTACTTTTACATCTTTTTCAAAAATCTTTGAGTAAAACTCTTTCTTTGTCGCAAGCAGATCTGCAAAAGTTACATTTTTATCGATATAGAGCCCATCCACTTGATGGAATAGCACATGAGATCTTGTTGTAATAGTTTCATTTCTATAGCACTTGCCATAGGATACGATTCTGATTGGAGGTGTATGCTTCTCCATAATTCGTTGCTGAATAGAGGTTGTGTGGGAGCGAAGAAGAAGGTCTTTTGTTAAATAAAAGGTGTCTTGCATATCTCTTGCAGGATGATCTTCTGGGTAGTTCAGGCCACCATAGTTGTAGTATTCAGACTCGATTTCAGGGGTTGTTTGTACAGAAAATCCCATTTGGATCAGGATATCAAGGACTTGTTGCATCATAGAAGAAATGGGATGCTCTTTACCAAGGTAGCGTTTTCTTCCAGGAAGAGTTACGTCTTCATTTTCAGAAGAGATACGATCATTTTGCTCCCTGCGAAGTAGTGTCTGAAGCCTATTCTCAACCTTGCTTGAAATATCTTGTTTCAGCTCGTTAATCATCTTGCCAACAAGAGGTCTTTCATCACTTGTGCAGTCTTTTAAAAGAGGCATAAGAGCCTGGATCGGACCCTTCTTTCCTAGATATTTTATTTTCAGATTCTGGATCTGATCAGATGAAGATGCTTCATCTAACTCTTTTGTAAAAGATTCATTTAATTGTGAAATTTTCTCTTTCAAAACGATGCTCCTAAATAAAAAAATCCCATGCTACCAAAGCAGCATGGGACGAAACTCTTGGTATGCTCTTTACAACTTAAGCGACAAGCGCTTTTTTTGCCATATCAGCAACTGATGTAAATGCAACCGGATCAAAAATAGCCATGTCAGCAAGCATCTTTCTATTGAGCGTGCAACCGGCTTTAGTTAGACCATGAATTAGCTTGTTGTATGAAATCCCATTGATCTTCGCAGCAACACCTATACGAATAATCCAAAGTCTTCTGAACTCAGACTTCTTCTTCTTACGGTGAATGTAGTTATACTTCATTGCTGCCATCAAGGCATTTTTAGTCTGGCGCAAATGGTTCTTTCTATCTCCGAAAAATCCTTTTGCTTGCTTTAGCAGTTTTTTTCTACGTCTTCTAGAGGAAACTGCACATGTCACTCTTACCATTGGTATCCTTCCTTATTATTTATAGACCTACTATTTAGCTCCCATTAGACGCTTGTAGAGCTTTAGATGCGTTTCAGGCACCGTTGTAGGCTTTCTCAAACTTCTTTTCTTATTTGAGCTCTTTTTTGTTAAAAGATGTCGTCTTCCTTGTTTGAACCTTAGCAATTTCCCAGTTCCTGTCACCTTGAATCTTGCCTTGATTGCTTTATGCGTTTTCATTTTTGGCACTGATCTTCTCCTGCTGTTTCTTTTTTCCAAGTGGCGCTAGCACAAGTGATAAGCTTCTTCCCAGTAATCTTGCATGAGATTCCACGTTCGCAATGTCTTCTAAACCTTCACAAAAGCGGTTCATTACTTTTCTTCCGATATCAGAGTGCATTATCTCTCTACCTCTAAACACACAAGATACTTTGACCTTATCACCTTTTATAATGAAATCTCTTGCCCTTTTGAGCTTCACTTGGAAGTCATGCTCATCGATGTTAGGCTTCATTTTAACTTCTTTTAGCTTCGCTTGGTGCTGCGATTTCTTATTTTCCTTATCTTTCTTAGTCTGCTGGTAGCGAAATTTACCATAATCAATTATTTTGCATACTGGTGGGCTTGCTTGAGGCGCTATCTCCACGAGGTCTAATCCCTCATCATTTGCCAAGCCTAGAGCTTCTTCGACAGATATAACGCCAACTTGTTCTCCTTGGCTGTTTATCACTCGCACTTTCGTCGCTCGAATTTGCTTATTTATTCTCAATGCACTTCACCCCTGCAATTATGTATAAAACTCTATATAGATTACCCAAGATGGGTATTTTCTTGATATTCTTTTTTACTCGAAAGAGGCGAATTTTCAAGAATCTGAGCAAACCGAGCCAAACGCGCTTCCTGGTGGGGAAAAACCACCGCTTCCTTGGTCGGAAAGTACCGAAAGTAGGTGCTGCGTGACACGCCCGCAGCGGCGGAGATTTCATCGACCGTGACGCCGTCAAAACCGCGACGCTCAAAGAGAGTCCACGCGACGCCTACTAGAGCCTCACGCGTCCTGAGTTTCTTTCGCTCTCTGAGGCCACTAACCATGTCTCCAGCGTAGCACGCCAAGGCCCCTGGCCCACGCCGCGAGAACAGAAAGGCGTCCCTCTCTAGTCAGTAGCCCGGCAAGGCGGTGACAATTTTCGTCAGTAGAGCACGGAATGACTGACAACGTGCGTCAGGCGCGCGGTCCTCTCAAACTGCCAAACGACGCACTGCGCTGCACTGACCAATCTGGCCAACCTCTTGCACCGGTATGAAAGCACGAGAGGGGAAACCTGACGGCGCTGGTAAGAGTGCCGTCGACACCGTCGCCTTCGATGGTGAGACAAAGCCCGACAACGTGGGGACGTTGGCCATAGGGTGGAGTCGAGAGATTAGGCGAGTCGCCCCGCACGGCACGCTTGATAGGGGGAAACGCAGAGGGGTAAGGAAGGCGGCCTGGGGACAAGGAA
>NVUU01000079.1 GCA_002402025.1 Candidatus Aerophobota bacterium | reverse complement strand
TCCCAGACAACAATTTTTTTGATGTTTTTTATGCGTTTTTTAAAATGTGCCTGATCAACATAAAGGCATGCGTCTAGTTCTGAATAAAGTTGCTGTATATCTCGCGTCATGAAGTAAGAAAAACCAAATGGGAATTTTGTAGATTAATGGGTCACGCATTGCTTAGTGTCGATTCTAGCCTATTCTATATAATATGAGATATTTTTATTTGCTTATTCTTGGAATATCGGGAACTCTTTTTCAGATCTTTTTGATTTTTTCAGTGCGCTTTGCTCCAGCAAGGCTCATTACGCCATTCAACTACGTTGCGATTATTTTTACACTTGGATTTGACTTCTTCATTTGGAACAAATCTCCAGACATCTGGCAGATTATAGGTATAGTTGGAATTATTTTAGGAGCTGCACTTGTTGTAATACTATTCCCAAAAAACAATCCGATTGTCTATGTGAAATCGAAAAAGTGATCTAGTAGCGACGGGATTTTTTCTTTGGTTTTTTCTCAATATGCTTGAGGATAAACTTCCCTACTTGGTGACCAATGATAGCACCGATCATCACACCCGGAAGATTTCCAGCAAAATAGCCGCCGAGTGCAAATACTGCCATGGATCCAATCTTGCAAATCATCGCAGGAAGTTTGGATTTATCAAATTTCATCTTTCTTTTGCCTTCCTTATCAAGGATTTGGACCTGTGTAGGAGGAACTCTTTTTCTGTAATTTTTGTGGCTTTTAAAATTTTTTATAGTCATAACTCAACCCTGTTTTATATAATATTGTAACTAAATGTCGTATATAAAACAAATGTTATTAATGTGTGTAAAATTTGTTATTAAACAAATTTAGGTAAAGAAATTTTTATTATAAAAAACCTCCTTTAGCTTGAGTGTATAACGAAAGGCTTCGAAAAATATACAGATCAAAAAAAAGACATTTTTTAAGGTTGTAATTATTTATTGAATTTTGTCAAATCTTCCTTATCCAAAAAAAAAGATCGATTATCTTCTTGAATTTTCAAGCTTAAATCGACAGGATAGCGAATTCATTTTTTTTAAAAAAATTACCCAGGTGCCATAGTGAGTGCATTTTTATCGCAAGTTGAGGCAATAGCGCCCTCAGATGATTTTCGAGCATCAGCGAATGTTCGTAACCACCAGTTATATGAATATGCGGGGAAAAACCGCATTGCTTTTTGGGAAGGGTGCGCACAAACGCTCCACTGGTATAAGAAGTGGCACACGGTGATGGACTGGAACCCTCCTTTCTCTTCTTGGTTTGATGGAGGAAGGCTCAATGCTTGTTATAACTGCTTAGACAGGCACATCGGCACCAAAGTAGAAAACAAAGTCGCTTTTTTCTGGGAGAGTGAAGAAGGTTCTTCAAGAAAAATCACCTATAAAGATCTGTATCATGAAGTAAACCGCCTCGCAAATGTTTTAAAAGGTTTTGGTGTAAAAAAAGGGGACTGCGTTGCGATTTACATGCCTCTTGTTCCGGAAGSTGTTGCGTCGATGCTTGCCTGTGCAAGGCTTGGAGCTGCTCATACCGTAGTGTTTGGAGGTTTTTCTTCAGAAGCTTTAAGAAGTCGTATCCTGGATGCCAATGCTAAAGTGCTGATCACAGCAGATGGAAGCGTTAGGAAGGGAAAGACATTAACTCTTAAAGGTACTTCAGACAGCGCGATAGAAGGCCTTACTTGCTTAGAAAAGGTTCTTGTTATTCAAAAAGAAAAAAACTCTGTTTCTATGAGAGAGGGAAGAGATTTTTGGTACCATAAAGAGCTCAAAAAGGCTGAAGAGTATTGCCCTTGCGAGGAGATGGAATCAGAAGACACTCTTTTTATCTTATACACTTCGGGAACAACAGGGAAACCAAAAGGGATCGTGCACTCAACAGCGGGATACCTTGTTTGTGCAGCGGTTACAACAAAGCTTGTATTCGATGTGAAACCTGATGATATTTATTGGTGCACAGCGGATGTTGGTTGGATCACAGGGCATACCTACGTGACCTATGGTCCCTTAGCAAATGGGATGACGCAGGTGATGTATGATGGATCTGTTGATAGACCCAAAAGAGATCGCATTTTTGAGATTATCGAAAAATACAAAGTAAGTATTTTTTATACAGCTCCGACAGCGATCCGTCTTTTCATGAAGTGGGGCGAAGACACATTTAAACATAGAGATCTCTCATCGTTAAGGCTTCTTGGAAGTGTGGGAGAGCCACTAAATCCTGAAGCTTGGACATGGTATTACAAACATGTAGGGGGCGAAAAATGCCCGATTGTAGATACTTGGTGGCAAACAGAAACAGGAAGTATCATGATTACATCGATGCCGGGGCTTATGGATATGAAGCCTGGCTCTGTTGTAAAGCCGTTACCTGGAATAGAAGCAAAGGTGCTCGATGATTATGGCAACGAGTCCAAATCAGGATATATTGCCATCATGAGTCCGTGGCCATCGATGCTAAGAGGGGTTCATGGGGATACGAGGCGTTTTGTGAAGACGTACTGGAATAAGTGGGGAGGAAGGTATTACTTCCCAGGCGATTCAGCAACAGTGGATGAAGACGGGTATTTTTGGATCACTGGAAGAGTTGATGACACGCTTAATGTTTCAGCGCATAGAATAGGCACTATGGAAGTAGAGAGTGCTCTTATGGAGCATGAAGCTGTTGCAGAATCAGCAGTTGTTGGAGTCCCAGATGAGATCACAGGCCAGGCTATAGCGGCCTTTGTGGTCTTGAAAGAGGGCAGAGAGCCTTCGCAAGAGCTCGCAGATGCTCTAAAAGCGATTGTTGTAAAGAAGATCGGAGGGATAGCTCGGCCAAAAAAAATATTTTTTACGCAAGACGTTCCGAAAACCCGCAGTGGAAAGATCATGAGAAGACTTCTTCAAGATCTTGCGGTTGGGAGAAAACTTGGAGATATGACAACCCTTGAGAACGAAAATCTCATTAAAAGTATAGAATCAAAACTTGAAAGTTCGCTATAGAAGCTCATTTTCCAATTCTTGATGAGTTTTATTTTTAAATGGGCTATCTTATAGAGAAACTGCAACTCTTTATGGGAGATCTTTTATGTCAGGAAAAGCTGCTAAACTTGTGCTGATTCGTCATGGCCAATCCGTTTGGAATGAGCGTAATCTCTTTACGGGCTGGGTAGATATTCCTCTTTCTCAAAAAGGGATAGAAGAGGCCTTAAATGCCGGTGATCGCATTAATAATATTCCTTTTGATGTGATCTATCTATCGACTCTTGTAAGGGCTGAAATGACAGCGATGCTTGCCATGAGCCGGCATAATCAAGACAGAGTTCCTTGTATCATTCATAGAAAAGACAAAGAGTTTATGGAAATGGCAAAAATCCATGACCCTGCAACAGAAAAGATGACGATCCCGACATACTGCCATGCTGATCTTAATGAGCGCATGTATGGAAAGCTTCAAGGTCTCGATAAGGATGAAACAAAAAAGAAATTTGGAGAAGCGCAGTTTAAACTCTGGCGTAGAAGTTTTGCAACACCGCCACCAGAAGGTGAGAGTTTGGAAATGACAGCGAATAGAACGCTTCCATTTTTCAAAGAAGGAATCATTCCCCATCTTGAAAAGGGAGAAAACATCCTTATTTCAGCACATGGAAATTCTCTAAGATCCATCGTGATGCATCTTGATAGTTTATCTCACGATGAAGTTGTAAAACTTGAGATCCCGACAGGAGAGCCAATCTGCTATCACTTTGAAAATGGTTCTTGGAAAAAACAATGCATCGATGAGTGCAACAAAGAGTTTGCTTAAGTAGCTATGGAAACGCCTTTATATTTTGATGAAACACATTCTCTAAACACTCTAGCGGAAGTTTTAGATCTTAAGAGGTCTGGCCTTCCTTTAAATTCGCCTTTCATCAAGAAATCTACCTATATGGCTTTTGAAAAATCGAAAGAAACGATTCTAGAGATGCTTGGAGCATCTATAGAAGATAAGCTTCTTCTGACACAGTCTGGGGAAGAAGCGATTTCCCAGGTGTTTTTGAGCCACTTCCAAACAGAAATGATGCATACCGGGAACCAGCATATTGTAGTGTTTTCTCTAGATCATGCGCCGATACTGAAAGCTGCTGAAAACCTAAAAGAGTTTGGAGCGTCTGTTACTTTTGCAAAACCTAATGCTTTTGGTCAGTTGACAAAAGATCTTTTAATGAAGGCTGTGACAAAAAGGACGAGTCTTGTGTC
This sequence comes from Candidatus Aerophobota bacterium, assembly GCA_002402025.1. Lineage (GTDB taxonomy): Bacteria > Chlamydiota > Chlamydiia > Chlamydiales. The sequence goes on along the minus strand of NVUU01000079.1, from coordinate 5,216 downwards.
GATTTCCTGGGTTCATCCGCTTACTTCAAGTATCCAGCCCATTTATGAGATTGTAGCGATCTGTGAAGAGCTAAATATCGCTCTTCATTTAGATATTTCTTACGCCGTTGGAAAATTGTTATTTCGTTTTGATGAGATCCCTGCGACATATGTAACTCTTGATGCAAAATCTATTAGAGGGTTTGCAAACCAAGGTATGATTCTTACAAAAAAACATACAGAGCTTGTCTCCCTTGTGCATGGGTTTAAAGAAGGGGGAGGGCAGACTCTTGAAGATTACAAAGGACTTGAAATAGCGATCAAAGCTTCAGAAGATAACCTTGAGTATATCAATCTAGAAGTCGCAAGGCTAAGAGATTATTTTGAAAAATCTCTGCAAAAGGAATTTTCTGAGATAAAGCCTTTATTTACAGATATAGAAAGGCTTCCACATGTGAGTGTTGTGAGTTTCCCAAATGCAAGAAGTGAATACCTTCTTTATCTTCTTAAAGAGAAAAATCTTTTTGCCTCTATTGGTGGAGAAAATTTCCAAAAACTCGATTGCATTTTACAATCGCTTTTTTATGAAGATAGAGAATCTCTTTCAGCAATCTCTTTTTCTCTTCCAAAAGATGTAACGCAAGTTGTTGTGGACAAAGCAATCATCATCATATCAGATGCATACAAAATTGCTAAAAAGGTCTCAAAAGATCTTTTTAAGGAGGAGGGATGAGCTACAAGCATCCATGGCCTTTTTACTCAAGTAAGCTGAAAAAACGTATTACTGATCCACTTAACGCGGGCTTCTTTACAGAAGTTGCAGCAAAAGAGAAAGCACTCTTTCTCGCTATCGGTGAAGAAGGGTCTCTTCAGGAAGAGAATATAGCAAAGTTTTACATCCTTGTTGACGAATCAGATGGTGTAATCGCAGATGCAAGGTTCCAAGCTTTTGGAGATACCGCTTTAATTGGTGCTTTGGATGCTCTTTGTGAAGTCGTTCTTCGTAAAAACATTTTGCAAGCAAAGAGAATCCATGCAGATCTTATTGAAAAAAAGCTGCAAGATAAAGATGGAGAAGAGGCTTTTCCAAAAGAAACCCACGGGCATATGAATCTTGCTCTATCTTCTTTTGAAAAAGCCTTAGAGATGTGTTCTCATATAAAAGTAGAAGATCCGCACAGTGTGTCACCTGTAGCAGGATCTTACGAAAGCTCTGAAAACTCTTATCCTGATTTTGATATTCTTCCGGATGATGAGAAGCTTGAGATCATAAAACGCGTGATTAAAGAAGAGGTAGAGCCTTATATCGCACTTGATGATGGAAGCATCGAGGTGAAAGAGCTTAAAGGTCGTGWAGTGATTATCATTTACGGCGGCGCTTGTACATCGTGTTTCTCAGCAACAGGAGCGACGCTCAGTGCAATTGAAAAAATCTTAAGAGAAAAGATTTCTAAAAACCTACTCGTTACACCAGACTCTAGTGTTTTGAACTTCTAATATCGATAGAACCAGAAGAGATATAAGAGATTTCTCCCTTTTTACCTCTGCACTCTAAGAACCCGTTTTCTGTGACTCTTTGCGAAAACCCAATGGGGATTTCATTTTCAACAACAGGAAGTTCTCTATACACCATGTAAGAGTTGTAAACTGCGCAAAAGGGTTTAAAGCCTTTTTCTAAAAAAACATAGAGATCCTTTTGAAATTCTTCACCGATTTTTTTCAATAAATCTCGAGAGGAAAACACTTTGCCCGTGCTTACAAAAAGAGAGTTTGCGGGTTGGTCGATCTCATCCAAAACAGATTTTGGCATGTTTACGTTAAGGCCTATACCTATAACAACAAGGGACGCATCGTTTGTGCTTATGATTTCACAAAGAACTCCTCCGAGTTTTTTGTGATCGATTAAGATATCATTTGGCCATTTAATCGTTGGGAACAACCCAAATTTTTCGATCACTTTAGCTGTTGAAAGAGAGAGAAGCTGAGCAATGCATTGCAGATCTTTTGCGCTGTGCGTCTCAAAGAAAAATGTCGCATAGATGTTGTGTGGACATGTGGAATTCCAAGATTTTTGTTTTGTGCCTCTTCCACTCGTTTGCATCGTGGCAGACACGCAGGAAAGCCTACCAAGATCAAATTCTTCGTAGTGTTTTTTTACATAATCGTTTGTAGAGTCTATGCTTTCTAGATGCAGGTGATGTATCGGTTTTTTTTCAAGCATGCCTTACCCCTGTTCATCCTATATAGATAATCATACTGCAAATAATGAATTATTCTCTATACTTGGTCGCGAGAGGGTGGTGATTAATTATGCAGCWGGCCGTATATTTTAGACGTTTAGATTACAGATTAATCTCTATTGTATTGATATTAATGGTGATCTCTCTTCTTGTGATCGCAAGTGCCGCAGTCGGTGCATCCTACTATGATGAGGTGAGTTTTTTTACCCCAGCGGTCATCCGGCAGATGTTTTATTTCTCCATGGGTTGGGGAGTGTTTCTTGCTCTTAGCTACATGGATTACCGCAAGCTTCGTGGGAACTGTGTTTTTTTATATATAGGGATCATACTTCTTCTTTTGGGTCTATTTTTTACAACGCCTATTCAGAATGTAAGAAGGTGGTATCGTCTTCCCATTGTGAACTTTGCGTTCCAGCCCTCGGAGTATGCAAAATTAATTGTTGTGATCGTTCTTTCTTATTTTTTAGAAAAAAAGAAAGATCATCTCCATAGGTTTTCAACTATTGTTCAGGCGATGTTGCTTGTTCTTATTCCTTTTTTTCTTATCTATAAGCAGCCCGATCTCGGCACGGCACTTGTATTATTCCCGATATGCTTTGTGATGTTCTATTTTGGAGGAGTATCTAAGAAGGTGGTGCTTTTTATGAGCATTATGGGAATGACCATGCTTGCTCTTGTACTCTCGATGTTTCTTGGATTTGTGTCACACGAGAAGGTAAAGCCTTATGCTTTAAAGGTGATCAAAGAATATCAATATGACCGCCTTGACCCGGACACTTATCACCAAAAATGTGCACAGACCGCGATTTCTCTTGGGTCAATCACTGGAAGTGGCTGGAAAAAATCAGAATTCACTGGGAAAAAGTGGTTGCCATTTGCAGAGACAGATTCTGTTTTCCCAGCTTATACGGAGCAATTTGGTTTGATAGGAGCTTTTTTTCTTCTGCTACTTTTTTTTGGACTTATCTACTTTAGCTTTCAGGTCGTAGCAAATGCAAAGGATCCATTTGGGCGATTAGTGTCATCTGGGATAGCAGTTTATTTAGCGATTCATGTTATTATAAACATAGGAATGATGTGCGGACTATTGCCCATCACTGGGGTGCCGCTGCTTTTGGTATCTTTTGGAGGTTCCTCAACGCTTGCCACGATGGCGGCGCTTGGTATCCTTCAAAGTATTTATATACGTAGGTTTATGTTCTAATGAGTAAGGGAAATCATCATTTTATTTTTCAGCCAGGCATTTGGCTTGGGGAAGGAAAAGTGAAGCTTAGCATCTCTGATGAAGAGCTCCGCTTTTTCACTCGTTGGAACGTGAAAAAAGAAAAAAAAGCGGTGAAAATTCCTGGTTTTCAAGAAATTGAGATCAAAGGGATCCCAGAAAAGATGTGCAATTATTTTTCCTTTTATAATTTTGGAGATCATGATTTTAAAGTAAAACTTGAGAACCAGAATATAGGAGAGGTGATAGGAGAGGGTATTATCCGAAAGGACACGATTGCTTGGGAGTTTCGGTTAAATGATATAGGTTTTGAGGGTTTTGAATTCTATAAACTTCAGGAAGACGGAAGCTATTTCATGCACGCAGAGTACGTGACACAGGATGAATATCGCACAGTAATACAAGGCAAAATTTGGAAAAAATCTAGCTCGTAGCAAGGGAGCTGTTATGAAGAAATTTTCAACTCTATTATTTCTTGTATTGTTTGGTTTATTTGCATGTGAGAAACAGCCACTTATGACAAGGCAGGCTTTTGCAGAGATTGAGCCAGGGATGRGTATCGCAGAAGTAGAAAAGAAGTATGGCAAGCCTTATCAGATTTATTCAAGAGATGGCAATTCAGACATATACGAGTACATAGAAAGGATCTTAATGGGCGCTATAACGATCCAGCAGTGGCGTTATTATATTATTGTATCTGAAGGGAAGGTTGTGGGTAAGTATGTGAAATTTTCGAACCCACCAGCTTATAGTGATATATATAATAATGATCCTTATCCGAACTACTAATACAAAAAAAGCCTTAAGATTTCTCTTAAGGCTTTCTGACTTTTGTGTCCGAAACTCTGCTCTAGAGTATCAAGATTCTATGCTTACTCGTAAATATACAGAGTTTTAAGCTTTAATTTTGATGTCTACACCAGCGGCTACTGAAAGAACTTTTAGTTTGTCAATCGTATCAAGTGTTGGGTCCAAAATGTCTAGCATTCTGATATGAGTACGCATTTCAAACTGTTCTCTCGATTTCTTGTCTACGTGAGGAGAGCGAAGTACTGTATAGATTTCCTTCTTTGTTGGCAGAGGAATAGGGCCCACGACACGAGCGCCTGTTCTTTTTGCTGTCTCCACGATGTCAGCAGTAGATCTATCTAAGACTCTGTGATCGTACGCTTTAAGGCGAATTCTGATCTTTTTCTTTTTTGTTTCTTTCTGCTTACTCATAAAGTATACAATTCCTTATTTTTTCATTATTTCTTCTTGAATCTTAGCGGGTACACGCTCAAAGTGGCTTGGTTCCATAGCGTAGCTAGCTCTTCCAGAGCTTAAAGAACGCAGTTGTGTAGAATAGCCAAACATTTCACTAAGTGGTACTTCTGTATCAATAAGAACACCAGCTTTTTGGTTCGTTTGGTTCATGATCTTTCCACGACGTCTGTTGATGTCGCCCATGATATCACCAAGGAAATCGTCAGGTGTTGTTACAACAACCTTCATGATTGGTTCTAAGATGATCGGCTTTGCTTTCTTACAAGCGTCTTTAATAGCCATAGATGCGCAAATCTTGAACGCCATTTCAGAAGAGTCAACATCATGATAGGAACCAAATACGATAGATACTTTAACATCTACCAGGTTGTAACCTGCAAGAACACCGGTAAGTAGCCCTTCGTGAACACCTTTAATCGTAGATGGGATGTATTCTTTTGGAATAACACCACCGACGATCTTAGATACAACTTCGTTACCCTTTCCAGTCTCGTTCGGTTCTATTTCTA
>NVUU01000078.1 GCA_002402025.1 Candidatus Aerophobota bacterium | reverse complement strand
CCAAAGAGAGTGTCTTCATTAAGCACGGCCTCTGGCAGGGTCATCTTTAGCCTTAGGATCTGCTCGGCATAATATAGATCAAGTTCCGTTGTGATTTTGATGTTTTCTTCAGAGCCTTTTACGATTTTCACAGGATGGTTTTCAATCAGTACAAGTTGGCAATCATCAGTTGCATTTTCTATCCCATTTTTATACGCATTTTGATGCGCTTTTAGAATAAGAGGATAGGAAAACGTTTGGGGTGTTTGGCCTCTAAGATATTGTGTTCTACTTGGAATACTTGRGATCTCTTTTTCATCCACGGTATGTACGATAGTATCATTGGAGCTAATGCAAGTGTCAGATGCTCCATATGTGATAGCAAGATCGATGTTTTTTAGGATAATATCTTTAGATATAAAAGGCCTTACAGCGTCGTGGATCATGACATGTGTTGTTCTGATATCGCAGGCAAGAAGCCCAAGATGGGAAGACTGCTGGCGCGATTTACCACCTATCGCGATCCGGATGTTTTCATCTCGGTAGTTCAGAATATCTTTTTTGATGTCATCCACAAAAGAGCATGAACATACGATGACAACTTCATGAATAGAGGGGATTTCAAGAAACTGCTCTAAGGTGTGTAGGTAGATTTTCTTTCCGGATAAATAATGAAACTGTTTTGGAAGATCATCTCCAAAACGAGATCCCCATCCTGCTGTAAGTAGTAAGCAGGACGTGAAGTTTTTTTTACGCTCATTCATAAATGCAATAAACTTTATGTAAAATGTCTAAATCCAAAGTGTAACAAATATAAGATTAGATGATAAGTCTAGCATCTTTCAAAGAGCTATGGATAAATTCCGCTCTTTTGTGCAAGATTTCTTCTTGGGTATGATCGCCGCTATCTTCAATAAGAAGATGGCCTCTTCTGCATTTGAAGAAGATTTGATTGATTTCGAGATCTGACACCCCTTCTACCCAATTAAGATCGATACCGAGTTTTATGAGACTTAATGCTCCAAGCGCTTCACTAGTGGGCATTTGGTAAGAATGCATCAAGATCCCAAAGGATCTTGCGATCATGTCTTTCATTTCAGGAAAATTACCATTTTTGATTTGCGTACGGCATTCATTTTCCCTGTTAATGAGCTTACTTGCTCCTCTAAAAAGAGTATGCAGCATGTGGTCTTCAGAGATCCCAAGGGATCTTTTATTTTGCAGTACAACWAGATCTCCTTGAAAAATCCCTTCTTCTTTGTCGTCACCCATCTGTGTGATGACAAAGTCCTCTTCTTGGGAGAGATAAAAAGGATTTTCAGGATCATCTAGCTGCAAAAGAGCAGGAAGGTGAAGATATAATCTTAGTGATAACCCCGTGCCGCAGGAGTAATAGTTCGATGTTAAGTATCCAAAGCGATTTGAGAAAGAAAAGTCCAGCTTTTTGCATAGTTCTCTTTCATAATTTCTTAAAATTTCCCATGTTTTATGCCAAGAGCCTTTGCAGTCAATCATTTGAAGGGTCAGGTGATCCGTTAGGTTAATACCTGCAAGAAAACTTCCGGTTTTATCTGTAATAATCCCTTGGTGGGGTCTTTCTTCATAGATACCGTCTGGAATGAAGTAGTGCTCAAAGATAAATTCTCTTTTAGCAGGATCAAGAACGGAAAAATCAATATACATAGGATCTTCTAAAGGCAGTTTCATAATGGAGCTTGTGATCTCATCGAGCACTTGCCGGGCTCCTGCTTCGGTTTGTTTATGTGGGAAATGATGACGAGAGATATTTCTTCTTAGTGTGAAAGCTGAGGCAGGCCAAAAAACCGAACCCTTTTCACTCCAAGGAGTTTGATTAAATAAAAACTCTGGAAAGTTAGCATCCGTCATCGGTATTTTCCACTAGTTGTTTAATTTGATCTCGAAGTTCTGCAGCCTGTTCGTAGTTTTCTCTTTGCAGGGCATCATTTAAAGCTTCGTTAAGGTCTGTGACTTGCGTTGAGATTGTGCTATTTAAATGTTCATTAGGACCTTTACCAAGATGAAGATGGATATGTTCGTTTTTATTCAGGATGTTTTGCATCTTATCAGGTATAAGGCCTTCTGTTTTAAGCTTTTTCGTGATTAAGTCTGAAAAAATGCTATAACACTCAGGGCATCCAAGGGTGCCATCTAAACTAAAAGTTTCGTAAGAGGTGGAACACTTTTCACAACAAAGCCCATTTCCTTTTTCAGAAAAAGAAGCGATATGGTTCGATGAATCTTCTCCGTGTAGCTTCTTTTTCAAGAAAGGGCATTCTTCGCACATTTCGGAGCAGTTCATGACTCCTCTCTCGATTTCTTTGTAGATAGTAGTGATGGTTTTTTTGCAATGTGAGCACTCAAGAGGTCTATCTGTCATATGCTTAATCTCTTATACAATTATTACGTATTATCACTATTTGTTCTAAATTTTGATTCTAGTTAATTTGTAAAATTAAATAAAAGTTAATATTAATAATCGTTAATAATACATGACTTACGTGTTAATTGTTAAAAAACAGTTTAATTACATTATTAGTGGTGATAACCTAGTAATAGGGGAAGGCGTGCTTTGTCTTTTTACGTAAAGCTTTATGGAGGAAATAAGATATGGAAAATAAACGACTTGTAGGAGCTTTTGTTGCAGCGGCTATTGGACTTTCTCCAATGCTTGCGATTGCAGATGCATCAAGCCCTTATATGCATCGTAAGCAACAGGTGGAGGATGCAAGGCGACCGCAGCCATCACAAATGACAACACAGGAAAAGCAGTTTGCGATGAAATTATCAGATCTGCATAGACAGATCTTTGTGTATCAATTTACACCATCTCAACGTCAAGAAACTATGGCACTTGTGACGACAAATGCTAATAGAGGATGGCGTTCAACTAAGATAACGCCAGAGATGGCAGTAGAGGAGGTGATTAAAAATCACAGAGGAATTTCTACAGGACAAGGTCAAACTGACATGAAAAATGAGTCTGGATCGGGATATTACAAAAAAAGAAACAACAGACAACAGGGTTCCCAGCAACGAAGTTCTTCCACGAGGAATTCCCAACAGCAGCGTAGCTACGGCTCCCAGCAGCGTGGCTCCCAGCAAGGCAATCAGGAAGAAAATCAACAAAACAGCGGATACTACAACCAGTATCAGCAACAAAGACCGCATCCAAGAAGAGGTTATAATAATCAAAGCCAACAGCAGAATCAGCAAGATGGCCGTATTTATGGCGGTTCAGATACGGATGAGAACTGGCAGGAACAAGACAATGGATATCAGTCTCCGTCCAGGCAAAGAGGATCACAAAATCCTCGTGAGATATATGAAGATAGCCAAAACGAGAGATCTCAACGAAACTACAACAAACGTGATACAAACAGCCCATACTCCAGATCTAAAAAACAGCAACAAAGACAACCAAGTAGTGGATATTCCTATAGTGAAACGCCATCTTCTAGTTATAAATCTAAATCGAAAAGATCTGAGAAAAAAATGCAAAGAAGTCAGAGTAATAGATCAAAAGGATATTGGTATAACTCTGATTCATCACCTAGCTCAAGTGATTCATCAAAAAGCAGGAAGTCAAACAAATCAACGCAACGTGGTTATTGGGACTAAATAGCTCATTTGGACATACATTTTCAAAGCTTCTAAGGGATTTCCCTTAGGAGCTTTTTTTATGCAGCAGAAGAGAGTATGGGATAGGTGAAGAAGATAAAATGAACCACATTAAGCATGTAGTGRGCAAAAATGGCGCTTTCGATGGATTTTGTGAGCTCGTAGATAAGTCCATATGCAAAGCTTGCAACAAAGGCAAGGGCGATATAGGAAAAATTAGATATAAAAAACACATGAGCTGCTGCAAAGGCAAGGGAAACAAGAAAAATTGAAATAAAGGGACTTAATCTACTATCGATAGCATTTTTAATTTCTTCTTGTAGAAATCCTCTAAAAAATGCTTCTTCAGGGATGACTGTGAAAAAAAGAATTCCGATGAGCCATGCAAAGGTAAGAAAAGGCAATTTGAAATCGAACCGAACAACGTCAAATAAAAGAGAACCCACACAAAATACGGCAACAAGACAAGCAGTAAAGATGACTGTTTTTAGCAAAATTCTTTTAAGATCTTCTCTATTTTCAATAAGTTTTAGTCGAAGCCCTAGGACAAAGAGACCGATGAAGGGTTTGTCAAAATTCCAGAAGTAGTTAAAAGAAGGGGCATCTTGCGAGAGTTGCACGCCATCTGCAAGTAACCAGTTACGGATGTCTGGATATAGATGAAAGCTAAATGCAAGAGACAAAAGAGCTATGATGAAACATACGAGTAGCCTTGCTACTGGATGAAGCCTTGTCTTTAGTACAAGGTAAGCGGAAAAAAGCAGAAGGATGGGGATGAAAATCTCATAGTCGAGCATCCCTGCGAAATAAGCAAGAACGCAAGAAGCAAGAAGTAGAGGTCCCCAAAGCCAGATTCTTTTATAAACCCAGAAACTTGCTGTTGTAAGAATAAGGAAAACAAAAGCGAGAGTGTTAAAAGGACTTGCTACGAACTGAAATAGGGAAAAACTATGTGCTGCTGTCATAACTTCATCGATATTGATTTTGTATATAGGAATTCATAAATACCACTTGGGCCACCTTCTCTTCCAAAGCCGGAATCTTTAATTCCACCGAAGGGAAGTTCAGCAGCACTTGGAAGGCCATCGTTCAAACCGATCATACCAAACTCTAGATTTTCGGTTGCATAGGAAGCTGTCTTTATACTTTCTGTAAAAACGTAAGCAGCAAGACCGTAGTTTGTGTGATTGGCGAGAGTTATCGCTTCATCGATTGTTGCAAATGTCATTATAGGAACAATAGGAGAAAAAGATTCCTCCTGAAACGCCAGCATATCTTTTGTGACATTTGTGAGAACTTCTGGTTCATAAGGAGCTTTTGAATTTAGATGTCTCTTAGCGCCCTTTTTGATGGCATCTTCTATGATTGCAATAGCCTTTTTATCTGAGTTGGGATGTCTGTGAGTAGAGATCTGCGTTTCTTCTTCAAAAGGATTACCAACATTTAGCATTTTTGCACGTGCAACAACCTTTTCCAAGAAATCGTCCAAGATGTTTTTATGAACAAGTATTCTATTTGCGCAAACGCAGGACTGTCCTGAGTTTCTAAATTTTGAAAGTATGAGTTCGTCAGCAGCCTTAATTTGATTTGCATCTTCAAAGACGATGAAGGGAGCGTTTCCGCCAAGCTCTAAGGTGACTTTTTTTAGAGTTTCTATACTTTCTTTATATAAATACTTTCCAATAGCAACACTTCCTGTGAATGAGACTTTTTTGATGTCTCGTGATGGAAGTAGAATACTATTTATCACATCATGATCTCCGATAAGAACGTTAAAGCTACCAGATGGCCATCCGGCTTTTTTTATGATGTATGCAAGAGCAAGCTTTGTTATGGGAGCTTCTGTGCAGGGTTTGTTAATAGACGGGCAAGATGCTGCAAGTGCAGCAGAGACTTTCCTTCCAGCCATACAAAGAGGGAAATTCCATGGTGTTACAAAGTAGCAAGGGCCAATAGGTTCAAATGAAACACGAATTTTCTTCTTCTTTGTCCTGGAGGGGATCTCCAGACCAAAAATTCTGACGACTTCACCTGCGTACCAGTTAAAATAGGAAGCTGTGTATTCCACTTCACCAAAAGATTCTGTAATGGGCTTGCCCATTTCCCGTGTTATAATCTCAGCAAGGTATGCTTTATTAGCTCTGAGAAGATCAGCTGTTTTTATTAAAAGGGCACTCTTTTCATATGCCGTCAAATTCTTGAGTTCTATAGAGGCTTTTTTTGCAGATGCACAGGCAAGCTTTACTTGTTCCTTCGTAACATGCTGGCAAGTTTTCCAAGGCTTTTTTGTGACAAAGCAAGGATGATCAACGCTTTTTCCAGAAGAGATATCCATCTCGTTTGAGATAAACGAACCAAACTTTTGCTTTTCAAAGAAGGACTTCATATCTATGCCTAAAACAGCCTCTTATGTAACTTAACAAGAGATAAACAAAAAAAATATATCGGTGCAATCTTTTAATACCATAATGGCACTCCATGGAAAAAAAAGTAAAAAAAGACCTTGAATGGCTTGAATTTGAACTTCTAAAGGAGTTCAAAGAAATCACACATGGTGTTTTTTTAAGGAAAGGAGGAGTGAGCCGTGCTCCTTTCACTTCTTTAAATGTTGGAGGAGCTGTTGGGGATGATCCAAAGAGCGTTCTAGAAAATAGAAAAAGAATTTCAAGTGCTCTCAATCTAAAGAAACTTGTCATCGGTCTGCAAAAACATGAAGATAAAGTTTTAGAAATAGATCCGTACGTTACAGATAGCCCGCAGAGCGTACTTCCCAAAAGTTCTGATGGGATTTTTACAAAAAAAAGAAAGCTTGGCCTGTGTGTGTTTCATGCGGATTGCCAAGCGGCACTATTCTATGATCCTAAAAAAAGAGTCATAGCCAATATCCATTCGGGCTGGAGAGGAAACAGGCAAAACATCTACGAAAGGTCAGTATATGCTYTAAAAGAAGCATATGGTGTGGATCCAAAAGATCTTCTTGTTTGTATTTCTCCAAGTCTTGGCCCAAAAGCCTCGGAATTTATCCATTACAAGAGTGAGTGGCCGGAAGAATTTCATGAATATAGAATGGAAAAAGACAATTTTGATCTTTGGAAAATGAGTTACGATCAGCTGAGAAAAATTGGCATTAAAAATGATCACATTGAGATCGCAAAAATCTGTACTTTTGAAAATGAAAAAGATTTTTTTTCTTACCGTAGAAACAGAACGTCAGGGCGTAATGCAACAGTGATTGGTTTAAACTAACCGCGGTTAAATATTTTTCTTAATAGCCATGTATAAATGATATCCTTTTACAGGGATTTCTAATTGAATTCTTTTCCGAAAAGAGGGTATAACGGGTTGTTTTTAATGGAGCCTTGCTTGTGAAAATTCAAGATCTAGATCTCGAAGGGGTCAAGCTAATTCAGCCGCAGGTATTTCGCGATAGAAGAGGATTTTTCTTAGAAATATTCAATCAGTCGCGTTATGAAGATGCAGGCATCAAAGTAAACTTTCCTCAAGATAATCTATCGTACTCCAAATATGGAACAATACGTGGGATGCACTATCAAACAAAGCCTGGACAAGCAAAGCTTGTAAAAGTGATCAAAGGCCGTATTTTTGATGTATTTGTTGATATAAAGAAAGATTCAAAAACTTTTGGCAAGTGGCAAGGGGTTTACCTATCGGAAGAGGATCATCAAGAGCTTTTTATTCCGACAGGCTTTGCTCATGGGTTTTGCTGTGTTAGTGACGAAACGTATGTCATGTATAAGGTTAGTAGCCATTATGATCCTTATTCTGAAAAAGCTTTCCGCTATGATGATAAGGGAGTTGGAATAAAGTGGCCTGTTGTAAACCCTGTGCTATCAGATAGGGATCTGTCAGCACCTCTATTTTCCGATGCTTTTGCTAAAGTTGCTTCATGAAAAATATTTGGATTGTGGGCAAACATGGTCTATTAGCGAGCACTTTTGTACAAATCTGCCGCACGGAAAATATTTCTTATACATCGACATCGAAAGAAGAACTAGATATCACAGTTCATTCACAGGTAGAAAAATTCCTGGATCAAAATGAGTTTTCGCATGTGATTAACTGTGCTGCTTACACGAATGTTGAAGGCGCTGAAGAAAACAAGAAAGATGCTTTTTTGCTCAATGAGACAGCAGTTGGTGATTTAGCAAGAGCGTGCAAGGCTCGCAAAATCAAACTCGTGCATTTTTCAACGGACTATGTTTTCAGTGGGAAAAAGCTCAAGCCTTATCATGAAGATGATCAAACAGCCGCTCTTAATGTCTATGGTGAGAGTAAGCTTGCTGGAGAAAGAGCTCTTTTTGCACACCTTGATGATGCTCTTCTTATTAGGATTTCTTGGCTTTTTGGATCTGAAGGGAAATCCTTTGTGAGTAAGATGAAAAGTCTCATGCTAAAAGAAAAAGAGCTCAGAGTGATAGACGATCAAATAGGCAAAGTTTCTTTCGCAGAAGATGTGGCAAAAGCTACGCTTAACCTCCTTGATAAGAGCGGGATCTTTCACTTTGCAAATAGAGGGATCCTTACTTGGTATGAATTTGCTCATGAAATCTTAAATCAGTTAAAAAAAGATGGAGCTCCTGTTGTTTGTGAAAAGCTCTATCCGATTAAATCTAGTGATTACACACAGAAGGCCTCAAGGCCTCTCTTCTCTGTTTTAGATACGACTAAAATTGAAAATGTCTTAAACTGTAAGCTTTGTGGATATAAAGCAGCGCTAGAGCGTTGTTTAAAAAGCTTATAGCCAAGGAAGCTTCATGCAGATAGATACAAATAGGGCAAACCTCCTTGTTACAGGGGGCGCAGGCTTTATGGGTTCTTGCTTTATTCGGCAGCTCTTAAAAGACCCATTATTTACTGGAAAAATCGTAAATCTTGATGCTCTTACTTATTCCGGGAATTTAGATAACCTTGCTGGTTATGAGAATGATCCAAGGTATCTGTTTGTTAAAGAAAACATCTTAAATCAAAAACTTGTCGAAAAGCTTCTTTTTGAAGAGAAAATAGATGCTATCGTGCATTTTGCAGCAGAGACGCATGTTGATCGCAGTATTAGTGATGCGTCTGCATTTATGCAGACGAATGTCCTTGGTACAGCCGCTCTTTTAGAAGCTGTCAGAAAATATCCAAATGTACATTTTCATCATATTTCAACAGATGAAGTTTATGGAGCTCTTGGAGATACAGGATCTTTTAGTGAAAATTCTTCCTATCTACCGAACTCACCGTATGCAGCATCCAAAGCTGCATCGGATCATTTTGTAAGGGCCTATGGCAAGACATATGGCATTTCAACAACGATCTCTCATGCGGGCAACAACTACGGTCCTTGTCAATACCCAGAAAAGCTCATTCCTTTCATGTTGACGCAGCTTCTAAAAAAAGGCCCCCTTCCTCTTTATGGCAAAGGGGATAATGTTCGTGATTGGCTTTTTGTAGAAGATCATGCAAAAGCTGTACGTTTGATCCTAGAGAAAGGAAAGCCATCAGAGGTATATAACATTGCAAGCTCGCAAGAGATCAGTAACCTCGGTCTTGTCAAACTTATCATTAAGCTTTTTGCAAGAAAAACAAATAGCAGCATTGAAGAGCTCGAGTCAAAAATCACTTTTGTAGAAGATAGACCAGGACATGATTACCGCTACTCCATGAATACAAACAAAATCGCAGATGAGGTGGGTTTTGTACCGAAGTACGCTCTCCAAGAAGGCCTTTCTGAAACGGTATCTTGGTATCTTGAAAATACAGGCTGGTTAAAAAATGTTCTAAACGAAGAATATAACACGTGGGTAAAATCGCAATATGAGGCGTGCAAATAGCTGTGTATAAGAATAAGAAGATTGCTTGCATCAT
>NVUU01000077.1 GCA_002402025.1 Candidatus Aerophobota bacterium | reverse complement strand
TATGGGAAGACTGCCGACACCCACGGTCTTTATTACCATATCTGTTGCTGTATTGATCACGCTCACGGTGCCTGAGAAGTTGTTTGCAATATAGGCCTTCCTGCCATTAGGGGTCACGGCAAGAGCTATGGGGAAATCTTCGACAGCCACGGTCTTTGTTACCGTATCTGCTGCTGTATTGATCACGCTCACGTCGTTTGAGTACTGGTTTGCAACATAGACCTTTTGATAGTCAAGAACAACGGCTTCCGTTAAAAGTGTAAAGCTACAGAATATCGGTGTCAACACTCTAAGAAAAATTGAAAATCGCATGGCATCCTCAGATGCTTTATAAAAGAAATACTTTATATTCAAGCCAATAAATTTAGTAAAGTTTATCTTGAGTTCAGGAGAAAAGCATTGCACTAACAGGGAGTAAAGAGATATTTTCCTTCAAATCAAGTTCGTATATATATTATTTTAATCGATGATTGCCAATATCATACAGGTTTGCTAGGTTGAAATTTAATGGAATTTCAGGAAAGCATTGAGTAATTTACACCCTATATTCACAATCAGTATCTCTCTATTTCTTCTGATGGACCCCATCGGGAACGTTCCGCTCTACGTAGCCCTGCTTAAAAAACTCCCTCCTAAAAGACAAGTTGTAGTCATCATAAGAGAGCTTATTTTTGCACTTATTGTGATCTATGCCTTTTATTTTGGAGGAAACTACTTCCTCGGAGCTCTTGATATTTCAAAAGAAACCATTCAGGTTTCGGGAGGGATCATCCTATTTTTGATCGCTCTAAAGATGATTTTTCCAACAAAACACAATGAATTCCACGATGATATCAGTGAGGGGGCTGTCGCAGAACCCATCTTAGTTCCTCTCGCCATCCCTCTTGTTGCTGGACCTTCCGTTTTAGCAGCGGTTATGATATACTCTCGCCAAAACGTTGCTATGTCCGATGGAGCGATCGCCATTGCCATTGCTTGGATCATAACAACTCTGATCCTGATTACATCTCCATTTTTGAACAAGATTCTTGGACCAAGGGGCCTTACAGCCCTTGAAAGGCTAATGGGACTTGTTTTGACCCTTCTTGCTATCCAAATGTTCTTAGAAGGTGTTGGTGGATTCATAGCACATCCAGAGCATTTTGCAGAATAAGTAGAAGTGAAAAATATTAAACTTACCCTTTGCTACGATGGAACACATTTCCATGGGTGGCAAAAGACATTCTATCCATCAATTGAAGAAGAGCTTGCAAAAGCTCTTCTTACAGCTCTACAACAAAGAGTGAAGCTGCAAGCTGCAAGCAGGACAGATGCGGGCGTTCATGCTGAAGGGCAAATAGTAAACTTCATCCTAGAAGAGAATAGTGTTGATCTTCATAAGCTTCAGTATAGCTTGAATCAGTTATTACCAAGTTCCATTTTGGTAAAAGAAATTGAAATTGCAGAAGACTCTTTCCACCCAACAACAGATGCTACAGGAAAAGAATACGAGTACCGTCTCACGACAAGCAAGTATTTAGACCCGTTTAAAAGAAATAGCCACTGGCATTTCCCAAAAAAGCTTGATCTTGATCTTATGAACGATGCAGCGAAGCTTCTTATTGGAAAAAAAGATTTTAAAGCTTTGACAAATTTTAAGATTGAGCCCTACACGGACACAATAAGAACACTCTATCGTATAGAGATTAGAGAAGATAAGGATGACTTTCTCATCACTATTTTAGGAGATCATTTCCTCTACAAAATGGCGCGTAATATCGCGGGACTCATCTGTTATGTAGGTGCTGGAAAAATCCCACTTGAAGATGTTGAGAATGTTCTTGCACAGAAGCTCAGAAAAAACGCAGGAATGACAGCTCCTGCAAAAGGCCTGACTCTTAAAAAGATCTATTACAAAAATACAATACACGCTTTTGCAGAAAATTGAATTACCCCCTATACTGCATGTTTTTAAGGAGAAATTCATGATATCCCGAAACGACCCCTGCTTTTGTGGAAGCGGAAAAAAATATAAGAAATGCCACTATCCAGAAAAACCTCCTGAAAACCCTGATCAACTCGCTAAAGAGTACGAAAAGAAATACGGCATCATCTTAAAGACAAAAGAACAAATCGATGGGATAAGAAACGCTTGCAAGTTCACAGCAAAWRCTTTMWNARMTTSKYKKCGATGCTGCAAAAGAAGGCGTAACTACAAAAGAGCTAGATAACCTTGCAAGAGAGATCTGTAAAAAAGCAGGAGCTCGAGCTGCTTCTTTAAATTACGGCTCTCCTCCTTTTCAAGGTGCTATTTGTACCTCCCTTAATGAGGTGATCTGTCATGGGATCCCTGAAAATCGCAAACTTGTCTCTGGCGATATTATGAATATCGACTGCGCCTGCATACTTAATGGATATTACGGCGACTGCAGTGCAATGGTAATGATCGGAGAAGTTTCTGATGAAAAAAAGCACCTCGTAGAAGTTACCCATGAAGCTATGATGCGCGGCATTAGACTCTTAAAGCCCGGTGTAAAAATCTATGAAATCGGCGAAGCTATCGAGTCTTATGCAATATCTGAGGGCTTTTCTGTTGTAAATGCTTTTGTGAGCCACGGAGTTGGCATTGAGTTTCACGAAGAGCCGCAAGTGCCCCACCACTATAACAATGTGAAAACACCACTTGCACCCGGTATGACCTTTACAGTCGAACCAATGATTAACGTGGGCGTTCGTGACGCTGTTATCGATAAAAATGACCAGTGGACAGCGAGAACAGCAGATAATAAACCTTCTGCGCAATGGGAGCACACCGTCTTAATTACTCAGGATGGCTATGAGATTCTGACAAAGCTGTAGAAGCTTTTTTTTCTTCTAAAAGAGAAAGTGTATTTACAAATAGATCTAAGAATAGCGCGTTTTCTTCTTCGAGTCTTAAACATTCTTGGTCTGCAATAACAAGATATCCATTCATTGATGAGTCACTATTTAAGCTTGCTCTCATCTCAATAAGCTGTCCTTCTAGCTTGAAAATATCAGATCTCATTGCTTGAAGCTCTTTTGCCCGGCTTGTGAACGTTTCTTTTAGCTCTTCATACATCTTTTCATAGGCAGCATCTTCTGAAAAAGAAGAAAGTCTATCCATTGTGAAGTAGTTTTGTAGCTTTTCTTTAAGAGCTTGGTAATTGCGGAAAGCCGTTTCATAAAGCTCTATAAGTTTTTTTCTTTCTTCTTTGAGCATCTCAAGCTCTTCAGAAGACACCTCTTCCGAAACTGCTTTAGGTACAGTTGTCCCTTCTTTTTTAAGAAGGTTTTCAAAAAGAAGATTCTTTTGGAAGTGGTGAACTCTTTCTTCGTTAAGCCTTTTTTGAAGACCTTTATTTTTCATTCCAATATGCTGAAGAGCGATTTTTTGCTGCTCTATAAGAGCTGTCTCTTTTTGCATCTCAAGCATTCTTTTAGAAAGATGCTCTGATTGCATAAAATATTTATCACTCTCTTCTTTAGAGGCTATGACAAGATCTTTAAATGAGCTGATTTTGGCTTCACATTTTTTAATACTCTCTTCCAGAAGAAGTTTCTCATCTTCTATGTGGAGCAGCTCTGTCTTTAACCTTTTTTCTTTTGACTCGTATCCTTCTTTTAACTCAAAGGCTCTCTTTTCTCTTTCTTCCTCAAGAGAGCGCTCTATCTCGTGATAATGCTTGGAACAAATCCCTGCAAGCACAAGTGATACGCAGAAAGAAAGACACAAAAAAWGGAGCCAAGAAAAACTCATCGAGCTCTCTGAAAAGATAGAAATCCCAAAAAACGTTGCCAAAACAAACAGGGAGCTAAATAGAGCTCCTTTAATCTTATACTTCCAGATCGCAGGAAGACTTGCTACTACAAGCAAAGAGAGCATGGAATAGCTAAGGGACCATTTAGACAAAAACGCAATAAGAGCTCCAAGAACAAAAAAAGGCCCGAGCGTAACAAACAGGTACTGTCTAAATTTTGACTTGTTACTTGGCGTGTTAAACACCTGAGAAAGAATACTCATAAATTTACTTTTGTTTTGCAAGTGTCTCTAAAATGAGCCCTATTGTCATGAACCCATATTTCATTCTATCTACAGCGAAATGTTCGTTTGGAGCGTGGATAAGATCTGTATCAAGAGCGTATCCCATGCCAAGCGTTTCCCCATCAATCGCCTTCGCCAAATCATAACTAATTGGCAAAGTTCCTCCACACATGATGAAGCCTGCCTTTTTTTGCAGTACCTCTTCATAGGCTGTTTTGGTTATCTGTGCAAGCTTTCCTTTTGCGGAAGTACAGTAACCTTTCCCTCCATGATCAAAACGGATTTTTAGATCCATACCTTCTTTGATATTCTCATTTAGGAATTTTATCACGCACTCTCCCACTTTTTTTGGATCTTGCCCAGGAGCAAGTCTACAAGAAATCTTACAGTTCGCCTTTGCAGGAATTACTGTTTTGAATCCGGCGCCGCCRTACCCGCCGWGAACTCCATTGATCTCAAAGGTCGGTCTTGTCCAATTACTCTCTATGCTTGAATATCCTTCTTCTTTATGAGTCGCTTTGATGTCGAACTCTTTTAGTGTTGGACTCAAGTCATATTCAAGTAGATCTTTTCTATCAATTGTCTCTATCCCATCATAAAAGCCAGGGATTGTGATTTCGCCCTTCTCATCGATTGCTTTTGCAAGAAGCTCTACCAACGCTCTTAGAGGATTGTAAGCAACGCCACCCATAGCTCCTGAATGGAGATCGGAATTTGATGCGACACAATCAATATCAAATGTCACAATGCCCCTAAAGCCCACCGTCACAGCTGGCATATCAAGGGAAGGGATTCCGACATCTACAAGCAATCCATAATCTGCTTTAAAGCGATCTTTTTTCTTATCAAAAAGCTCAAAAAGCGAACCAGACCCGACTTCTTCTTCACCCTCTATTAGGATCTTAATGTTGAGATTTTCTTTCTTTCCCCAGTCAAGAAACTGCTTCACAGCACTAATGCTATAAAAACACTGCCCTTTATTATCACAAGTTCCTCTTGCAAAGATCTTACCATCTCTTATTTCTGGCTCAAAAGGCGGCGATTTCCAAAGCTCTAGTGGATCGACTGGCTGCACATCGTAGTGGTGATAGAATAAAATCGTTGGTTTGTCTTCAGAAGCAATGTGTTCTGCAAACAAACAAGGGTATCCTTTGGAAGCATTCCACTCTTCTACGGAAAGCCCCATTTCCTCGAGCTTCTTTTTCACAAAAGCACAGCATGCAAGAACTTGGTTTTCGTAGGCAGGGTCTGCGCTGACACTTTCAAACTTCAGAAAAGTAAAAAAATCATCGAGAAGTTTTTTTTCGTTATCTTCGAAATACTCTTTGTATTTTTTGGCTATTTCTTCGCTCGCAAGTCCGCTTGATATCATAAAAAACCTAACCTATTACAATTTTATCTATCCTATGTAACAGATTTGGATTTATAAATCAGGGATTTTCGAGTGGAGAATAAGAATTTAAGGATCAAGTTGATCTTCTAAAAGACCTTGGGCACTTTCAATAAGATAAGATGCAAGAACGCGATCTCCTTCATAAGTCATCTCTACCTGCATGTTGCCATCAGCACTTGGTTCACCGCATGTGATCAAAACATAACAAGCATGCTTGTCATTTGTATGATCCGGCCTAAATGGGATGATCTTCTCATGCTTCTGAGATCGCTTTTTTGTAAATAGACCCTTTAAAAAATTGGTCATAAAACTAACTACTTGTTAACTGATGAACACCAAACACATTACTATGTGATGCATACACCTTGTACATATTTACTTCACTATTATTCCGCAAGAATAAACAAAAATATTTAGTTATAATGTTTTCAGTAACTGTTACAGGTATTAATCTGTGGAAACATTTTAAAAATTATCGCAATTGATCTCATATATTCACAAAAGAGTCAAACAGAATATGCAAAAAAAAAAATTAAATTTGACATTTTTTTTTAACCCTTGGATTGAGCTGCTATCTACTTGCAATTAAACATGAAAAAATTCGAAAATATGTACTTGGAGCTCTCAGGAGGCGCATGATGTTCAAAAGGATTTTTCTATTTTTACTTCTTAATATCTTAGTTGTTTCAACGGTATCTTTAATTATCAATATGCTTCACTTGCAACCCTTTTTAAGAGGCTACGGAGTGGATTACAACTCTCTTCTTATCTTCTGTCTTATTTGGGGTATGGTAGGAGCTTTTATTTCCCTCGCTCTTTCAAGAGTCATGGCAAAATGGATGCTAAAAGTAAAACTCATCGATCCAAACAACATGCAATACGCATCTCTTTATCAGATGGTAGATAGACTTGCAAAACAGGCGAACCTTCCTGTAACCCCGCAAGTTGGGATCTTTCAGATGGATGCTCCTAATGCCTTTGCAACGGGCCCTTCCAAAAGACGTTCTCTTGTTGCAGTATCTACAGGGATTTTGAATAAGCTCTCTGATAAGGAGCTTGAAGCTGTGATAGGTCATGAACTTGCCCACATCAAAAACGGTGACATGATCACTATGACACTTTTGCAAGGCGTTGTTAATGCCTTTGTTATGTTCCTTGCAAGAGTGCTTGCAATAGCGATTTCAGGATTTGGCAGATCCAAAGAATCTAAATCTGCTTCCCCGTTAATGTACTATGGTCTTGTCTTTGCATTTGAAATCGTTTTTATGATCCTTGGATCAATGGTCATTGCCTTATATTCTAGAAGACGTGAATTTAAGGCTGATCAAGGCGGAGCTGCCCTTTCTTCGAGATATAACATGATTAGCGCACTTCATGCGCTAGATCGCGAAGCAAGCCTGCTTAAAAAGGGAAGAACGGCACCAAGTTTACAAGCTTTCATGATCCATTCAAATAAAAGATCTATCCTCTCTTCCCTCTTTTCTACGCATCCTCCTATYGAAGAGCGTGTCAAAAGATTGCAGGATAGTTTTGAGTTAGCTTAGCAACACTCAATTAAACATAAAACAACTATTTATATAGTTGTTTTTAATTGTATTAACAGCTGCTTTATCTTTTTATTTAAACTCAATTACAATTTATTTAAACTCAATTACAATCGCTTCTTATTAAAAAATAACGGAGTGTTTAAATGACAGTTGCAATCGCACACCCTTACAGCTCGGCCCAATTTTATCATGATAATCGTAAGGCTATGCTCGGAGTAGCCGGCGCTTTTTGTGCATTCGGAGTGGATCATGTAGCTACTATGGTCGAAAAATCTCTTGAAGCCGCCGGTAAAATAAAACCCGATGATCTTCAGGATGTAGTACAACTGCTTAATGGCATCAATAACATCCCAAATGTTCTTCTTAAAGTTGCCGCTAAAACTGCAGCTGTTGCCTATGTTACGATTATAGGGCCTGTTTTAGAAGAGTGGATGTTTAGAGAAGTCTTCCATGAAGGTTTAGTACGTTTTACAGCAAGCATTTGGGGGCCAAACACAAACGACACCATCCAAGTTGTTTGCCGAGTTTTTTCAAATGGGATTTTGTTTGGGGCAGCTCACTTATTACCTTTTCAAGGTTGGGCTAACGTTCCCATCTTTGTTGCAACAGCGCTCATGGGCATGGTATTTGCAGCCCTTCGTGAATATACTGGCGACTGCCAAGCATCTTGCATAGCTCATATGGTTAACAATACAGTGGTATTAAAAATACTCAAATTTATTTAACCTTTTAAATCGATCTCTAACTCTTTGAGGGCTCTTCCAAACTGGATCAAACCTCGTGTTTTTACATTCCCTTCCTCTCGGTTAACTCTGAATACGCTAAAGCGATCACAGTAAAAACTACKTGGTCTGCCATGCATCCCAAGATACTTTTCCAAGGCTAAAAAATAGGACTCTGTTGACTCTCTTTCTACAAACTTCAAAAGCATGATGCGACTTGTCGCATCATCAATGCAGCCTAAAAGGCAGCATTGATCACGACGTCCTTCAAACCAGTCATGAGGACTGCCATCCATTTGGATGAGCTCTCCTAACTGGCTTCTACGTGTTCTAGACTGATGGATACTAGGGCGGCTACGTCTCCTACTGGGGCAGTTGCGAGCTCGAAATTACAGTTTAGCATACTGCCTCCAATTGATTTGGACACGGGTTTTCGCTAAACTAATCTGGTTATTCAAGGAGAATTCATATGTCAGAAATAAAAGTGATCATGCCTAAAAGGTGGAGAGCACAGAGAAAAAAAGAAATTGTTCTTAGACTTTTCAAAGGAGAATTAATTGACGAGATCAGTCGAGAGATTGGAGTCGGGAGCTATCGACTTGAAGAATGGAGGCAGCAGGCTCTAACAAGTCTAGACAGTGGTTTAAAGGATCGAGAAAATGATCCATTAAAGGATGAGCTCTTAAGAGCAAAACAGAGAATTGGCGATCTTGCAATGGAAAATGAGCTACTAAAAAGAAAGGCCCTTTGAAGCTGAGGAGGTCGAAGTGAAAGCCCTTTCAACCTCCCCATCAACAAGCCAAAGATATGGGATTAAAAGAGTTTGTCTTAACTGGGGCCTCAATCGGTCTACAATCTATGCCAAGCGTAGAGCAAAAGTATTGAAACTACAGCCTTTGAAGAGAGGGCCAAAACCCAGGTTGTCTGATGATGTAGTGTTAATGGAGATCCGTAGAGATATTCATGAATCGCCCTTTACTGGAGAAGGGCATAGAAAAATACATGCAAGGCTGAGGAACCGAAAAATATAATAACAAGCCGGGAGAGAGTGCGCAAAATAATGAAAAAAAATGATCTTCTCTCACCTCATAGAGTTTGTCAGGGCAGTAAAAAATTACATGATGGCAAAATCATTACGGAAAGGCCCAATAGTATGTGGGCTACCGATGCGACCAAAACATTGACTATAGATGATGGCGCCGTTTGGTTCTTTGGCATTCACGGCTCACAGTTCACCTCTAAAGATTATCGCAATCAATTGAGGTACTGGGGGATTACTCCAAGCTTTAGCCTGGTTAGAGAGCCTGAAACAAATGGAGTTGTAGAGCGTTTTCATAGGACGTTTAAGGAGCAAATCATTCACGGGCGAGCCTACCAAAATATTCAGGAGCTGCACAGCGCAGTATCGAAATTTATTGAAATGTACAACGAAAAATGGCTTCTACAAAAGTTGGGGTACCTTAGTCCTCATGAAGCAAGGAGGAAATGGGAAGAAACTAAAGCTATGTAAAATAAGGCAGATTTGTGTTCATTTAATTGGTGGCGATATAGTATTAGTACGTAGTATTTTAAACTTAGGGGAAAGACCATGCGGTTTTCAATTTTTCTTAGAGTATTGACAGCAATACTCTGTAGCTTTACACCCTTAGCCATCTTAACGGAAGCAGCCGTTATCGAAAAAGTCTATGTTGCAAACCTCTACGGTGACTCCGTGAGCGTGATTAATACAGCAACAGATACAGCACCAAACGCCCCGATCACCTCAAATATCGGCGATGGTCCCAGAGCTCTTGCAATCACTCCTGATGG
>NVUU01000076.1 GCA_002402025.1 Candidatus Aerophobota bacterium | reverse complement strand
AGCGGGGGCGAGTATAAATTCCAAACCAATAGTTTCTGCAAAAGTAACGGTATCTAAAGATACTAACCAACTGTTTAAAAATGTTTTGATAATGCAAGGGAGAAAGCAGCTTAAAAGGTGCAGTTTGCCATGTACAGCAAAGCCAGATGTGACTGAAGTTACAAGAGCTTTTGCTATGCAACGAAAAGAAATCGTGGAGCCTCCAAAACCAATGTTTCCATATCTTAATTTTGAAGATACAAAACTTTCAATAAATAATGGGTATCACAGCTTTACGGCACTACTATTTTTAATGGTTCTTGGAACGAACACGTTTGAAGAAATATTCAGAGCAATGAATTCAAAGGAAGTAGAGCTAAATATTATTAAAAGGCATGCACGTGTATTTATCGAAGAGTTTAGAGAAGAAGGTGTTTTTGATGTTGAGCAGTTGAATCATCTTCTTACAAAGTGCAATGATGAAGGCAGAAGAAGTGAGCGGACTGTAGAAAGAACTCTTGATCTTGGTGTTGATGCTCCGAGTAATGATGTTGGAAAAGGTTATTTTTATAAGAGTAGACAAGTGGATGCGCCGTCAAATGAGCAGCCTCATGCTGAGGAAATTATGAGAAACTTTCAGAGAAACTTTGACAGGTTGGGGGCGGAATTTACTTCAGTACGGCTTCCAGAAGAGATGCATATGACAGTGCAAGAGTTTTGTGATAAGGAAAAACTTGTTGTAAACAGTCCTTGTATCACCTTTGTAAGGCCAGATGGTTGGGTTGCAGATAATAAAGCGACTATTTTTCCAAATAAAGAAATAACAGTTTTTGGAAGCAAGTATGTTTTAAAAGGCGCTATGTTACGAAAGGGATCGGAAGAAGTCACTTATGATGCTCATCTTTTTGATGGAGATGATGTGTTTACTTACTCAAGTAAGTATTCGGGAACGCGTCAAACAGAGTGCTTTAGTGAAGGATGTGAAACTGACACTATATTTGGTTCAGAAGAGCTTTACAGAGATTATAAACTTTCTACATGCCTTAGTGAAAGCTATCTTGAGCTTGTAACAGGCCTTGTTAAAGACACAGATATGCTTCTTTATGTAAAAGTAAATACTCCTATTGCTAAAGAAGAAGTTCGTTCAGAAAGCTCTATACAAGAGTAGAAATTCTTTTAGTTTGTTATAAATTAAAACCTTATGAAACAATCTTCTCATATCTTTACCAAGTGGAAAGAATATGAGAAGATTATTTTCTGTTTTCTGTTTCCTGCTTCCGGTCCTATCTTTTGCGGAAGCATCTTACGAGCTCATGATCGATCGTTACATGTCACCTTATGCTGGTGCTGAAGATCTTTTAACACTTTATCGTAGTGTAGAAAAAAAAGAAGATATGCTCCTTCCCCCAAAAGATCTTCCTTCTAGAAGGTTTTGGCCAACAGTTGGTAGATGGGCGGAGCTTAGCTTATTCTGGGATCCACTAGCTCGTTTAACGGTCACTCTCCAGCATGAGTTGTTTGGTCATGGATATAGAGTAAGAAGTCTCAAAGATACCCAATTTTGCGGGATTAAAGTTGACTGGCCACTCCCTTACGGAGCCTCAGGTGGCGCTACTGGGTTTAATTATAGAGAAGAGATAAAAGCATCAGATATACTTTCTGTTGTCATAGCAGGTTCGGAATCAGAGTATATTTTAGCAAACACGCTAAATAGCAAGTGGACAAGTGATGGTACAATCGATGCAAGAGTTGCAAAGCTGTATACAAATACAAAACTTGGGACTTTGCAATATGCATATGCAACAAAGCAAAAAGATGTAAAGGGTAGTGAAAATAGTGGGAATGATATCATTAGTTATATCAGGCTAGTGAATGCTATCTACCCAGATGATCATATGTCACTTTCTAAGGTTCGGAAGGCTATGCGATGGAACCTTGTTGATGCAACGATTTACAATGCAATGTTTGCATCCTGGTACTATATTTTTACAGGTAAGAAGTCTCCCCACTGGATGATCCCTCTTGGGAAAGAACTGTACTATCTTCCTTCGATAAGTACGCATCTTGCACCTTATGGCATCGAATACAGTTTTGATAATTATCTAAGATATAAAGATAGGGCGATATTTGCGTATTTTAAGTCAGGTTCCTATGCTGGATTGTCTTATGGAGGCTTTGGTTTGCAATATGATGAGATGTTTAAGTTTTCAAGCGTATCTTATGGAATCAGGCTGCACACCTTTTTACAACCAAGGTTCACAACTTCGCTTAAGCTCATGGATCTTGAGAAAGGGAAAAAGCCTTCTCCAAAGGCAAGAGCAAACCTTGAGTCTTTAAGACCTGGTGGCGCTCTCTCTATTATTTCTAAATACCGTATCAATGACACTTATACTTTCTTCTATTCAGATATTGGGGTAAAAACAGCTGGGTATATCCCTGGCTTCCAGCTTAAAGGCGGCCCTGTTGTAAGAATCGGCATTTCTGGCATGTTTTAGCAAGTAATTCTTTCAGATTGCACTTAATATTTTTAATATGCTTTTTTGTATTGTTACTCTTCAAGTTTTGAAGGATACATATGAAATACATACTCTTCTTGATTACATTTACATTGCTATGTTCACAAAGTTTTGCAGCTGTCCCAAAAGACGCTAAGATCTATATTGCAGGTCATAAYGGTCTTGTTGGCTCTGCTGTTTTAAGAAAGTTAAAATATGAAGGTTATGAGAACCTTGTCTACAGGTCATCAAAAGAGCTTGATTTAAGAAATAGAGTTGAAGTGWCTCGTTTTTTTGAAGAAGAGAAGCCTGAGTATGTCTACCTTTGTGCGGCGAGAGTTGGTGGCATCTATGCAAATGTAACAAAGCCTGCA
Source organism: Candidatus Aerophobota bacterium (assembly GCA_002402025.1). Taxonomy (GTDB): domain Bacteria; phylum Chlamydiota; class Chlamydiia; order Chlamydiales. The sequence continues at coordinate 6,714 of NVUU01000076.1, read as the reverse complement.
GAGTTCATCTATGACAATCTTATGATACAGTGCRATGTGATTGATGAGAGTTACAAATCAAATGTAAAAAAACTACTCTGCTTAGGGTCATCCTGTATTTATCCAAGAAATTGTAATCAGCCGATAAAGGAAGAGTATTTGCTTACGGGCGCTCTTGAAAAGACAAATGAAGCTTATGCTGTTGCAAAGATMGCAGGTCTTAAGATGTGTAGCTTTTATAATAAGCAATATGGAACGAATTTTATTGCGTGCATGCCAACGAATCTATACGGCCCGAATGACTATTATCATGGTAAGAATTCTCATGTAATTCCAGCACTGATTATGAAATTTCATGAAGCGAAAGTAGAAAACAGAAAAGAAGTTGTCATTTGGGGTACAGGAACTCCTAAAAGAGAGTTCATGCATATAGATGATCTAGCAAGAGCACTTGTTTTGCTTATGGATGAATACAAATCAGATGAAATCATTAATGTTGGTTGTGGAAAAGATATTAGCGTTATGGCTCTTGCAAACCTCCTTAGAGAAATTGTGGGGTTTGAAGGAAAAATTGTTTTTGATACATCAAAACCTGATGGAACGCCAAGGAAATATCTTGATGTAAGAAAACTAAATAAACTTGGATTTACACCCATGTATTCTATTAAAGGTGGCTTAAAAGATGCCTATGAGTGGTATAAAACGAATATAAAAAATACAAGAGGATAATAACATGAAAAAGGCTCTATGCACATTACTACTATACGGACTACTTACAACAAGCTTGCATTCTAAAGTTGCCTTGATCTTTGGNATCACAGGACAAGATGGAAAATACCTTTCTGAGCTTCTTCTTGAGAAGGGGTATGAGGTACATGGCGTTAAAAGAAGAAGCTCTTCTTTTAACACGAAGAGAATCGATCATTTGTATAAAGATTCTCATGAAAGAGAGGTGAAATTTTTCCTGCATTATGGTGATATAACAGATTCTTCGAGTGTTTCCTCGATCCTTAGAAAAGTGCAGCCAGACGAGGTGTATAACCTCGCTGCGCAATCTAATGTGAGGCTTTCTTTCGATCTACCTCTATATACAGCAGAAGTGGATGCTCTTGGAACGCTTAGGATTTTAGATGCAATGCTGGATCAAGGTTTGCATAAGACCGCAAAATTCTACCAAGCATCCACAAGCGAACTTTACGGTAAAGTACTAGAAATTCCTCAGTCAGAAAAAACACAATTCAATCCAAGGTCACCCTATGCAATAGCTAAACTTTATGGGTTTTGGATTACCAAGCAATATCGAGAAGCATATGGCTTTTTTGCATGTAACGGGATCTTGTTCAACCATGAATCAGAAGTTCGTGGAGAAACATTCATAACAAGGAAAGTAACAAGAGCTGCAGCTCGCATTAAACTAAAGATGCAGGAATGTTTATACCTTGGAAACTTGGATTCCAAAAGGGACTGGGGTCATGCGAGGGATTACGTAGAAGCGATGTATTTAATGCTTCAGCAAGAAGAACCTGATGATTATGTTGTAGCAACAGGTGAAACGCATACTGTTCGGGAATTTGTGGAAAGAAGCTTTTTAGAGCTTGGTATGAAGATCGAATGGAGAGGCGAAGGTCTTAATGAAGAAGGTGTAGACGCAGATACAGGAGATGTGCTTGTGCGTATAGACCCAAGGTATTTTAGAGCGACAGAAGTAGATCTTTTACTTGGTGATCCTACAAAAGCAAGAGAAAAGCTTGGTTGGGTGACAAAGGTTGACTTCCAAGAGCTTATTTCATTAATGGTGAAGCACGATTATAGGGAAGCACGTAAAGAACAAATGCTCAAAGACCTAAAACTTGACTAAGGATACTTCAATCTTAAAAAAACGTTTAGCCATTAAAGAGCTAAGGCTATTTGTTTCTTGATCCTAATTTACATCTTATGTACTTTACCCATTTTTAGGCCGTTTTAGGAAGGTACATAGGATGAAAGTCATTGCTATTGCGAATCAGAAAGGTGGTGTTGGTAAAACCACAACAGCGATCAATCTAAGCGCTGCTCTTGCAAAGTTAAAGAAAAAGGTTCTTCTTGTTGATTTAGATCCACAAGGGCATGCAACGATTGGTCTTGGGATAGATACAAAAAAGAAAAAAACGATAGCAGAGCTACTTACTTATGAGAACTGTGAGAGCGCAGATGTCATTCAAAAGACCTACATCAAAAACTTAGACATCATTCCGAGTGATTTATCTCTTTCTGTCGCTGAAATGAAGCTATCTATGATGGGAGCGAAAGAGTTTAAGCTTCGAACGAAGCTTAGTGATCTTAAGAAGTATGACTATGTGATTATTGATTGCCCGCCGACATTTGGAACGCTTGCGATCAATGCATTTACAACAGCAGATCAAGTGATCCTTCCGATACAGCTAAGTTATTTTAGTCTTGAAGGAGTGAGCAACTTTATAGATACGATTCAATTCATTAATAAAGACATAAACTCCATCGTGAATCATGTGATAAAGATTGGGGGAGTCCTCATCACATTTTGTGATACAAGGGCAAACATTGCGAAAGAGGTACTCTCTAGTATTGAGAGAGTTTTTGGTAGATCAATGTTTACAACAAAGATTCCACAAAATGTAAGGTTAAATGAAGCCCAGGCGCACGGGAAAGTGGTTTTTGATTATGATCCCAAATGTAAAGGTGCCATGGCTTATGAAGCCTTCGCAAAAGAGTTTTTAGAAAGGAGCACAACATGAGCAAGATAGCAAAAGCTGCCGATGAAATTTTAGACAAGATGTCTTTTAGTGATTACAAGAAACCAAGTCTTGCGTCCTTTTCAAAAAGTGCATCAAGAAGAAGCAGTAAAAAAAATAAACTTACGTTATATCTTACAGAAGAAGAGGAAAAGCTCTTCAATGAGATCTACATCAAAAGGCTGCAAGAAAATAGAAAAACAGATCGTTCAACACTTTTTGCAGAAGCTGTGAAACTTCTTTATAGACATGAAGTAGCAAGGGACGCGTAAGCGAACTTCTCTAGAAGAGGCCAGCTACTCTCATCTACGTAAGTATTAAAAAGCTTTTTTAAGATGACTGCATTCTTTCTTGTTTTGAAGGTGAACGTATCGAGTTTTCTTATGGATCTTATTTCAGAGACGCTTGATGCGAATAGCACTTCTGTAAGATCTCCAAGTGCATCGTAGGGGATGTTCTCATGCCTTATATCAAAATGATCTTTTGCGATTCTTAAAACAATATGTTGCGTGATACCTGGCAAGTTATCAGATTTTGGTACAATAAGAGTATCTTGATCAAAGACAAGCAAAGAGCTAAACGTTCCTTCAAGCAGGTTGTTCTCTTTATCTAGATAGAGAGTCTCAGCTGGGATTTCAGTTCCATGTACTTGCGCGCCTTTAATGGCATCGAGATGCGCTTTTATGCCGGGCAGATAATGCACTGTTTTATGTTCTATAAAATTTCTCTGAAAATGTGTTGTTGTCACAAAGATCTCATCGTCTTCTTTGCAGGGTCGTTTTTCTATTGCGTAGGGGAGAATAAAAAAAGAAGGTGTCTTTGGGAAATCTAAGTAGCTTTCACATCTGCCAGCTGTAAGGTAAATCTTATATCCAGCTTCATCAAAGTGATTTTTTTCATGAAGAGTTTTGATGATGTTTAGGATATCATCGATTGAATAAGGAACTTTCAGATAAAAAAAGGAAGCTGCATGAAAAAGCCTTCTTAGGTGGTCTTCGCCATGGAAGGGTTTCCCTTTGTATGTCTTAAAGTGCTCAAATAGAGTATAGCCTCTTGCAAAGCCATAATCATCGATAGGGACGCTTACTTGATCTTTTGGTAAATAGTTTCCATTCGCAAAACAAATTTCGTGCATATCGTACCTTTTTTTATCGTCAGTGTATGTTCTAAAGGAAGTTTTTTTCTACATTTTTCAATTCATAAAATTCAGAAAAAAAAGAATTTGAACATTTTTTTTTATTTACTATATAAAGAAAAATAGTTTTAAAAAAAAGCGTCTAAGAATACCTACAAGAGCGTTTTTTGATTGTTAATAATGCATACTATAGTTTTTTGATATAACTTTTTTTTAAAAAAGGCTTGCAGAATAATCTACAAACTTAATATGGAAAGTAAGAGTGGAAACAATCACAACTATTACAGGAGATGGTAGCATGGCGCTAAAAGATACAACAAGCCRATTRAATGCATTGTTAGAAAATGTTGCACAAGACCTTGAGAAAGGAAATCGTGGTAACAAGGCAGCTTCTCAAAGGGTGAGAACTGGAACAATCAAACTAGAGAAGATAGCTAAACTTTACAGAAAGCAATCGATTCTAAATGAAAAAAGAAAAGGACCAGTAAAAAACGCTGCACCTAAGAAAAACCCTGTTGTCAAAAAGGCGACTAAGAAGCCTGTTAAAAAGGCTGCTGCGAAGAAAGCAAAAGGTCGTAGATAATTTCTATATAGAGTGTAAGGGAGGTTTTTCTCCCTTATGTTCTTTCACAAACAGCGTCAAAATTTGTAGAGCTGAAAAAAAAACAATCCCTCTGCTAGGATGACGAAAGAGTTCAAAAAATTAGTTAGGAGTACAAGGATGGAAGATTTACACAAAAAAATTGTGAAAGAACTAGATGATATTATAAGCAGAGCACCTGATGTAGATGTAGAGTATGAGTATGTTCAGTTCTGTGAAGAACATGAAGGAATACTTTGGAATTCAGATGATGAGATGATACCTGGAATCAGAAGAAGGATGCTTCTTATTACTGATCTGATGAGATTTCAGATGCACTTTATGCTTGGCGCTGATGTTGCACCTATCCTTCACCATATTTTAAACTGCGCAAAGCATATGGATTGCGAGACTTTAGTAAAAAGCTTTCAAGATGAAAAGCGCATGGCACAAATGGCAAAGATCCTAGAGCAGAAAAACGTTTCTGTGCTATGTGAGCAAGCACGTAAAGAAAAAGCAGGCTAAGCCTTAGGGGCTAGTACCGAGCTCTATTTATAGATTTATTCGCGCTGCAAAATTGCAGCGCTTTTTTTTTGCTCGAATGAAGCGAGAAAAACCTGTACACTCGTACTTTTTTATTTCGATATGGCTATGAAAACAAAACAGACGATAATTGAAATCTCTTCTTATTCCAAGAAAGGAGCTGCAAGAGGACAAAGTGAGGACTCTATACGACCTATAGAAGTTCGTACTGCGCACCTTGGAGAGGAAGTTCTTGTAGAGATCCTAAAGAGGAAAAAAGGTGTTAATAAAGCAAAGCTTCTAGAAGTTCTAAAGCCTCATAAGATGCGCGTTGAGCCAAGGTGCGAGCATGCAGCAAGCTGCGGCGGCTGCAGCTGGCAACATCTTGGGTACTCTGAGCAGCTTATCATAAAGCATGGTGTGCTCAAATCGCTTTATAGTGACATGCTCTCAGAGGAAAAGATCTATTCATTGATCCCATGTGATCATCCTTGGGAATATCGTAATAAGATGGAGTTTAGTTTTTCTGAAGATAAGTATGGAACAAAGTATTTGGGACTTATCGAGGCAGATTCAAGAGGGAAAGTGTTTCATCTAAAACGCTGCCACCTTGCAAATCCATGGGTTTCTAAAACACTTATAGCTGTGCGCTCTTTTTGGGAAGGAACCGAGATCAAAGCCTATAATAGGAATAGAGGGGTTGGAACACTTGAGACGCTTACAATAAGAGAGGGGATCCATACGAAAGAGCGTCTTGTGATGCTCACGGTCTCAGGATCTCCTGAGAGATCGATCACAAATGCCCATTTAAAACGTTTTAAAGAGGCTATATTGAGCGTATCTAAAGAAGAGGGTCTTTCTGTCTTCCTGCAGATCATTCACAGAAAAAAGGGCATGAAAACGCAATTTAGCGAGATGCTTCTTCATGGGCCTGACCATATCAAAGAAAAGCTTACGATTACGTATCCAAGCGGCGATAAGAAAGAGTTTGTATTTAAGATCAGCCCTTCTTCTTTTTTCCAGCCGAATACAAGCCAAGCAGAGAAGCTTTTTTCAAAAGCTCTTGAGGTTGTGGGAGAGAAAAAAAGAAGAGTGATTTTGGATCTTTTTTGCGGAACGGCGACACTTGGTATGGTGTTTTCTCCTTTTGCAGAAAAGGTAGTAGGTGTTGAGATCAACCCTTACGCTGTTTTTGATGCTGAGGTGAACCTTGAGGTGAATCAAATAGACAACGTATCTGTGCATAAGGGTGATGTGGCAGACATCTTGCCGAAGCTAGAGCTAAAAGAGGTAGATCTAATGATCGTGGATCCCCCAAGAAGTGGTCTTGGAAAGTCTCTTCTTGAAAAGGGTCTTTATGCGACTCCCAAAGAAATATTATATATTTCCTGTAATCCATATACACAAAAAGAAGATATAGAAATTCTTTGTAAAAATGGGTATGAGTTGCAACTCATACAGGGGGTGGATCAGTTCCCCCATACAGTGCATCAAGAATCTATTGCATATCTGATAAGAAAAAATTAAACTTGTCGTGTTAAATAGTTTTTTACTTGTTTTCTTAACTGTAATTTGGCAAAATTTACCTTTAGAAAATGTTTTTAAAATAAGGTTCCATAACATGAAAAAGTTCTATGCAAGTGCTCTTGGCTTAGCGTCTTTATTCTTCTCAACTCCAATGTTTGCTGAAGTTGCGCAAGAAACTGCTAAACCAAAACAACAAAATTATTTACAAACAATCATCATGC
>NVUU01000075.1 GCA_002402025.1 Candidatus Aerophobota bacterium | reverse complement strand
AGAACGCCAAATTAAAGTACATGGATGGGTATTTGACATTCATTCAGGGAAGCTCATCGATTTAAAAGTTGATTTTAACAAGATGCTAAAAGATATTATGAAAATTTACCATTTGAGTTAACATTAGAATACATTGGTATGCTTGTTGTTTATCCATCATAAAATTATAAATATGATTAATAATAAACTGCAATCACGTTGATTTTTTTTAGCCCAGCATTGATACATTTTGTGAAGAACAAATATACAAGCAAGAGGTAATAAATAAACAAATATATATATAAACTTAAGAACCATGTGCTTGTACTATTATAGCCGTAATCATCCTAATCATTCCCTAATATTACGGGTAGCTCACTACCATCATTACCAATAACAATAACTTTAGTATTTTCAGATGTGGCGATTTCTTTAGTCGCTTTTATTCCTTCCCATTTTAAAAACAGACCACACTCCAGCTTGGATATCAATCTGAAGATCTCCTTTCCACACAAAGACGTTTCTCCATCTGAAAATGGGAAACGAGTCACCAAGGGAAATTCCTATCACATGTTTACCAATCACTTGGTCATCAAACCTATAGCCCGCTGAATAAACTGGTTCTCTAAGGTCTGCTATTAAAGGTTGGAATAGTACAGTAGATTGAGGAAACCAAATACCATTAACTTGTCTTCGAACCAAATGTTGTTCTTTTTGCTCAACTTGCTTATCTGTAATATGATTTCCAATCGTAACTGATTCGACCTCTGGCAGATTTTCTACAAAGGATGTGATACTGCTTTTGATCATATCGTTCTTGGGGAGGTTATATAAGGTAACGTTCCTATCTTTAACAATTACTTGCACTTGGAACTCATAGTAGTGAACATCTACTAAAGCTTGGATATAACCTTCTAAATAAGAGTCTGTTGAATCTTCAAAGTGCTCATTATGCATACTCGCTAAAAGGTAATCTTTCTTCATTACTTTCTTTGTAATAAGAGCATCTTCATCAAGTATTTGATCAAGTGCTTTATCATGCATATCTTCATTAACTATAAGAGCATCAAAACATTCCGTTTTAATCAGGCATTCACTATCGCTCGCACAAAGTGTAGCTGTGAAGATCATAGAAAAAGTAATCATACAGAGTATTCGGCATGACTTCATATTCACGTTCCTTAGTAGGTGAAAACATCCGGGTATAGTGCCCCTTATACATTTATATACCGCTAAAAGTAATTATCTGCAAAATAATAAGACGAAATTATCCCCTATTTAATTACTAAATTGATAATTAACTGATTAAAATTAATTAGATTAATTAATCTTTAATCTATGACTAAAGTTGGCTAAGAGTTTGAGTATTTGTGGGGAAAGTCTGGACAATCGCTGTTTTTGATTTTAAGTCGAAACTTTTTCTCAAACATTCTAAAAACCCCTGTTTTCGTACGTTTTAGAGCTCTCATCCCCCTTAAGTAGCTAATTTTTGGCTACTTAAGGGCAAATGGTAGCCTTCAAGCACGCTGAAGAATAGCTTTTCGCATCATATATAAGTTTGCAAGGCCGTAGAGCATATGCATTTGATTACGGTTTTTTCCAAGACCTCTGTACCTGGTTTTTCTATGTCCCCATAAGTCTTTGATAATCCGAAAAGGATGCTCCATCCTTGGCATGCACTCTACTTAATTTTCAATTTCGCTCTTTGATCCTTTGAGAGTTTTTTCAAAGGACCTCTACGATCAAGCACTCCCCAGTAGACATTGTTTTCTCTTGCCCATTGCTTGTTCTTTTTATTCACGTAACCCTTATCACCTAAAAAGGGCCTCTTCACTCCAGTGAAGAAGGTTCGCCATCATGTCAACATCAGCAGTTTTTGCTGTTGTGACCTCGCAGCTATGAATTTCCCCACTTTCCATACCCACACCTATGTACATTTTCATCTCAAAATACCATTGCCCATTTTTCTTCGTRGAACTCATTTCTTCATCACATTTGCCTTTCTGACTTTTTGTGCTGCTTGGGCTCTCTATGATTGTTGCATCTACTATTGTTCCTTTTTTCATAATCAAATTTTGTTTCTCCAGCTGACGATTGATCAATTCAAACAGTTGTTTTGCAAGGTTGTTTTTCTCGATCAGGTGCCTGAAGCTAAGAATGGTCGTTTCATCTGGAATCCGATTGTTCATCAGGTCTACATCAAGAAATCTAGCAAATTATACCACTGTTGGAGACAGGGAGTTATTCAGTATCTCCTTATCCGGTTTAAAAGGCAGAAACTACACGTTGTTTATCTATAGTTATAAACATTCTTAGAATCGTAGTTAGGCCTTCCATTGTCTGTAATCGAACCAGGACGGTGCGAAACAATAGCTTGATGGGGACAGTACATCTTAAGACCCGGAGTATTCCAAATGTCCATGTCATAGGGGAGAAAAATATGATAAGATTTAAAATAATCTAAAATTTTTTTAATCCCGGGTCGCCTTAGAATCATTGAGTAAGTCCCATATCGCATTCCTGTTCGTGAAAGTTCGCTATTTATTGGATAAAAACATTTACGAAAATCAGAAAGAGGTTGTATATCGAAATTCGGCCTTGCGGCAATAGATCGACAAAGTACATAACAACCCTTGAAGTCTTTTGTATCAGGGTCGGTATATWATACGTCCCAATCGGGATCCAAAAGGCTTAACTTTCTGATGAGCTGGGGAATACTCTTTATGTCCTTTAAAACTTCTACATCATCTTCCATAACCCATATCGTTTTGTACCCAGAATCATAGGCATCTTGCAAAACAGATAGATGACTTAAAATACACCCAATAGCTCCTCTTCGTAAACTTAATGAAAAATATATTTCTCCTTCTTTGTCTATCGGTTCATTACTGACACACTCATCACATCCGATTTCTTTATAGACCGAACCCATAAATTCCCCTTTTGTCATTTGATTGGAAAAAGGGACTCCTACCTGTCGAATCGTACTTAGAGGAAGCTTCCATCCATTGACAGCAGAAAACCGATAAGGATATATACCGTGTCGATTTAACTCAGCATTTACAAGAGTGAATTTTTCAGGCCTTTCATCCAGATTAATAAGATAAATAAAATCAATTTCTTCTAGATGACATATGTCCTTCTTACTTTCCACTTTCTTAAAAAAATGTTCGATTCCAACACTATTTTCAATGGGAACGGAATGAATGTTTCCTACTGGAGAATAATTCCAACTTTTCATCGCGAGATTAAAGATATCTTTCTTGAGAAAAATCGCATTACCTTTATTCCCCTCCAAATACCAATGAGATAGAAGAACAAAGCCTTGTGACTCAAGGTATTTCTTTAACTTTGGATAACGGCTGAGCCGCTGTTTAAAACTTGTTGAAGTATAAACAACCTTTAGCTCGGGATTCATGCAATGTTGTTTTAAAATCGACAATTCATTTCCCTCTGCATCTACCCACAAAAAGTTACAGTTGCCGGCCTGGGCTGTTGTGCCAGATTGGCAAAAAACTCCTTTCGGCCATTGTAGCTCACATTGTTCCCGTGCATTAATATTGTCACAATAAGCCAAAATTGTAGGATTATAAGTAAGAAAAAGAGAAATAAGATGAAGTTTTATATTAGCGTGATCTTTAAAAAAACCTTCAAACCTAGATTCAGAAGATCCATATACCAAGTGAGTACATATAACAGATAAAAAAAAGAACTTTAGTATATGCATTTATCAACTCTCCAACATAATAAACTTTGACCTGCAGTTTTTTTCAAAAGAGATTGCACTTGTTTCTTCTTACCGTTTTTCATTAGGGTAAGAGCGTACCAAAAACCACCAAAGCTTCGATAGCCATACTCTAACTCAAAGGGTGAATAGGTTTGATAGTAAACACCGATTTCCTTAAGTTCTTCTAAGGGTTCTAAGCGGTGTAACGCACAGGATCGCATTACAGGTGAAATATGTAGCATTTTCAAACGCTGGGATGCTTTTAAGTAAAGCTCTTGGGAAAGTTCTATAGTATGTACTTCGTCAAAAATCTGCGCTGCTTTAACCGTTGTATCTTCAAGGTATGTACCTGTTTCTACAAATGCTTCTATTTTAAAAGTTGTCTTGAGTTCATTCATTAATTTTTTTTTCAAAAACCCATCGTCAAGTGTGTGCGTTGTGTAAAAACAAATGGAATTTGGAATATTACCAGAAGGAGGAATATGAGCATTCTTATAAAGAAAAGAAGATGAGCAAAAACATTTGAGTGAARAGAAAATAAACACAAAAAAAAATCGAGAATACATATAAATTCTATATTTAAAATAAACAGAAAAAGTTAATAAAAAAGGTTATACTGCATTCAGATACCCTAATAACCAATCGAATTTCTCTAATTTATAATTATTCGTTTAAAAGCAACTTCTAACCTGCTCTTAAAATATTACGGCAGCTATACACGAAACGTTTTATCTGTTCCATATAAAAGTTCTAAACTGGCAAGATGTTCAAGGCTACCTCATTAAAAAATTAGCTGACACAAGAAAGTATTCCCTGTAATATTTTCTCATCCCATCCCGCTTGCTTTCTTAAGCCTTTGATGCTTTGTCTTTTTGTTTTATATCTCCGGATCATATTCAATGCACTATGTTTCATGATGGCCATATTTTCTGGAGCATTTCCTTTTCTGATGCGACTGGCGTCATCTCCAAAACTCATATCCAACACCAAATGCACACCATTTTCGATAACCCAATGACTTCTAATTATTTTTAATGTTTTTGTAGCATCTGCAGGCAAACTCGATAGATAATATCGCCTTTCTTGAGTATTTTCACCTTTTAACTCTCTTTTGCTCTCTATCATCACAAGACTTTTAAGACCTAACCACATTTCTTTTTGGTGAAGCCAACTTATATCTTCGCTGACAAAACATCGACGCACTTCAATACGACCATGTCCTTTTTCTATTGTTTGAGATCGATCACAATCAGGGCATCCATCAAAAAAAGTTTGAACTTCTTCAAGCAGATTTTTATGATTTCCCTTGAGACCTAAAACATAATTCCCATGCTTTTCTACAATAAGTTGAGCTATCTTTTTTTGACATCCCATTGCRTCGATTGTAATTGTGGATCCTTGTAGATCTAACCATTCTATAAGTTCGGGAATTGCCGTGGTCTTGTTACTTTTCTTATTCATTTTGGTCTGCGCTATCACTAGACCAGCCTCTGTAGCAAAGGCACTGACAAGATGCAAAGCATCTTGCTCTGCATCTTTGGATCTTCTTGAGATTTTTCTATCAATTGCTATGGTATTAGTTTTTTTTAAACCATCAAGCCCATCTACCCACTTTCTGAAATTTTCTTTAAAAGCCTTCGGATCAAGAGCTCTAAAAAACCTCCGAAGCGTATCGTCGCTAGAGGTTCCGTTTTTATAAGGTAAATACTTTTGTAAAACTTCTAGTTTGGCTTTTCCAAAATTTTCGATATCAATCCAACCTTCACAGCCTGCTATAACTGCACAAAGTGTAATTAATAAAATTTCATCCATAGGATCTAATTTTTTGCATTCTATTCTTGGATCTTTTAAATTCTCAAAAAAATCTAAAAACCCCGGTCTTTCTTATAACATTTTAATCTCCTTCGAAATTTGCTCTTAGAAGATCTTTTTCTTTTCTTTAGCTAGAGTGTTAAAGTAGCCGGTTATAAAAATCCCCTGCTTAAAAAGCAGACTAACACTAAAAGGATTGACTTAAAGAATCTCCATTGATACATAGTGTTTTGATTTTTGTTAGTAATCAAATAGTATCGAAACCAGCTTCTTGATTCTTCAGTTTCATGAAAAGATTCAATTTGTTGGAAATTAAATGGTGTTAAAAAGAGGTTTCTTGTGTCAAAAATTCTAAGTCTTTTATTATTTTTTCTTATTGTAACTCTGCAGGCCTTTCCGCATTACGAAAGGACGTACCAAGGAAGAGAGGAATATCGAATAGGCGGTTCCAGTATGAATAAGAGATTGGAAATCATTAACTCCTTTTTACCTGATTGCCCTAATGTCTTTGAAGCGGGAGCTTACAACGGTGAAGATTCTGTTAAACTTTCCAAAATGTGGCCCGATGGTCAAATTATCTCATTTGAGCCTAACCCAAAAGCCTTTCAATTGTATAAAAAAAAGGCGCAAAACTATAGCAATATGTTTGGCTACAATCTGGCTTTAAACACCTACAATGGGACGGCAACTTTTTTCCTTTGCTGGGGGACTGGGGGCAAAGACCCCGTTTTTGAAGGAGCAAGCTCATTATTAGTCCCATCGGATGCGATGAAAGAAAACTATATGGGACCTGAAATTCAGATTCCTTGTGTGATTTTCGATGATTGGTGTCAAAAAAATCAGATAGAAAAAATTGACTTTATGTGGCTGGATTTAGAGGGATTTGAGCTCCAATTTCTAAAGAGCTCTCCGAAAATACTAAAGACTGTCAAAGTGATTTACACTGAGACAAATTTGTTTGAATTTAGAAAAGGCACGACTATGTACCCAGGTATACTAAAGTACTTGACTAGCCTGGGCTTTACTATGGTTGCACATTGGTATAATGATGGTCTACAAGGTGACGCTGTATTTGTTAGAAATGAATTACTTGGGTTATAGAACCATCTTGAATCCCCGTATATTCCTATTCTTTGTGTTCGTTTTGACTCTACCATTCCAAATCTTTACGGAATCGTTGAGAGCTCCTGCTGATCGCTATACTTTAATAGATTGGGTTACTTATAAAAACTTCCGCAGTCTATCTTTGCCTCTGCGAGTTTACATATTGGTCCTTAGCTGATCATGTCATCGATCCGTTAGTTGTTAAGCCCGGTGATAGTATTTATTGTGCAGTTTGGTACTTAGACTGGTTTATTGAAAAAGTCCATAAAAAAAACCCTCATCCCTACATACTCATTCTTGCGATGTCTGTTCATGGTTACCATCATCTAACCACCTTAAGCTAATCTATGATCCCAAAGTCGTTTGTTGGTTTGGAAGAAACATGCTCTTTACCTATCATCTAAAATTCTTTCAAATTCCAATGGGTCAATTTTACTTACTATGGTACAACGGAATCAAAGATTTCATTAACGTCCTAAATGACTTAGTTCTTAACCCGCCCTCAGAAAAGGATATCTTCCTATATTTGAATTACACAGAGAGGGATCATGAGCGGCGAATTTCCATCGCAGATAGATTTGCTGATCGCCCCATCGACCGAAAAAAGGCACTTCATTTCCAGAGTTTTGGAGTGAAGTTTCTCGATCTAAACTTGTTCTTTCTCCTCTTGGCCTAGAGGTTGATTGTACAAGAACTTGGGAATGCTTTGTCCTTGGGGCAATCCCAATAGTAAAACATTCTTTTCTTGACCCTCTTTACAAAGACCTTCCTATTCTGCTTATTAACAGCTGGGATGAAGTCAACAAGGATTATCTCGAGCAAAAATATTCTGAATATTATGTCAAAAAGCCACAACCTAAACCGCGCATTTGTTGATTACTGGGCCAATCTGATCCATGAAAAGCAAAAGGAAGTACGAAGAGGAGATTTAACTTGTGGAACTCTTGAAGCAACTCTGTTTAATTCTACCGATCTTTCTGAAATAGAAAGCATTCTCAATGCGTTTTGGAATGGGCAATATATTGCTGTTATTCGTCGCTAAGAAGATAAAAGAATCAACCGAGTGGTATAGTCGCTGAGGCAGCTACGAACTTGATMGTTGTATTGATGTACCACTCTTTCTAATACTGAGTTAAATTCTAAAATTGAGAGATATTGTAACTCCATGGAATTTGGGCAACAAAGTCTCGCTCAATCCAAAGTCGAAGTAAACTATTTCAAAATGTCTCTTATATTTTAGGTTTCTAGGTAAAAATGCTTTTATATCAGGAAAGAAAGATTTAGCCTTATTTAAGATATTTAGGGCAAATCACCTATTTTATTTCCATAGACTGCTGAATAGTTCAGCATATTGACTGTTAAATTCCAATAGAGCAAAACTCCAAAATCCTATAAAAAATCAGAGGTGATTCATTGTTAATTTTGAGTTGGAATCATTCTTAGATTTGTAGTTAGGTCTTGCTTTGTCAATTCTTCAGAAGAATCAATTTGTTTTGTGTCTGCCACTCCATAAATAAATAACTATAAATAATTAATCTTTTCATTTTCTTTCTCTTTCAAACTTATTTATCCCATTGTCTGAAATCGCATCGGTCTTATTCGTTACAACATCATTCAAAACGCTATACATTCGCATCCCTTGTGGAACATGAAAGTCCATATCATAAGGATGAAAGACATTATATTTTTTATAAAAGTTTAAAATTTTCTTCATTCCACTACGCCTARCAATCATTGAAGTTGCGCCAAAACGAGCTCCCAATACCCTTAAATTTTCAGAGATTTTTCTTCTGGCATTCAATCGCGCAGGATTTTTCGCCTTAAAATTCGGACGTCGCGCATATCCATAAGCTGGATTGTACTTTCCTTTTGCATTTCTAATATCGCGATCTGTAAAAAGGACATCCCAACCATTTTTTCCTACTTTTTYMYTSWRWWMATCRNATTRANTAAGAAACAGCAAGAGGATCAGACACTATTTGTATATCATCTTCCATAACCCAAATTGTTTCGTAACCAGATTCGTATGCATCCATAAGTACTGAAAGATGGCTTAACACTATTCCTATAGCACCACGGCTCATGCAATGGACGAAATAAGCACGTCCTGGAATAGAAATTTTTTCGTGGTGAGGCTCAAAATCACCACCTGTAAGGTACGTTGTCGCCATAAAACCACTATCCATTCCACGGACATACTTGACTCCAATATCATTAATTGTATTTAAATCAAGATCCCAACCGTATACCGCCGAAAAGCGAAAAGGAAAAATTCCATAAGGATGTAATTGATCAATACATAACTGAAATTTTTCAGGCCTTTGATCAAGATTAATCAGATAAATAAAATCAATATTACGGATAGTATGACCATCCGTTTTATTTTCGATTTTTTTTAAATGATCAAGAACCTTTGCTTCACATAAAGACCCAAACAAAAAGATAGTGTATAAAAAAATTACTCTAAATAGCATACAATTCTCCAATATGTATTATGTACAAAGCTTTCCGAGACTTTAAAATTTCATGTACTAACACATTGCATACTCTAAACAATATCATTTTACAAGAAAATTTTTATCACAGATTCATCTTAACAATATAAAAATGCAGGGCTTTTTCTCGTTTGTCGAATACGCATCGATCTTTGTTAATAGTTCGACAGTCAAAAATGCTAAATCCGTCTCTCCCACTCTAAACAAAACAAATCCTGAGATTACTCAGACCAAACCCCTTCTGGATGAGATTAAGGATAAAACTAAAATAGTTTTGGCAGATGGAGCGTATGATGGCGCAAGAAAAGAGTTTGAGAAACGAGGAATCAAAGGACTGGTTCCTCCTCCAAGGAATGCAAGGTATCGAAAGTCAAACAATGAAAGAGATCGAGCAATACTAGAAATACTGGGACTTGGAGGAGACGAAAGAGCAAGGTCCTTATGGGGCAAACTTACTTGTTACAATTACAGAGTACTTGTAGAAACAGCTTTTTCAAGAATGAAAAGGCTGTTTGGAGAACGATTATTCTCCAGGAAATTTGATAAACAACAGATAGAAAATATGCTTAGACATCAGCTAATTAACAAAATGAACACTTTGACAGTGTAGAAAGTTGACACCTAAAATAGGTGAGCCGCTCATCAAAAATGAATTATTCAACAAAAGTTTTATGAGGGATCTTTAGAGGAATCCTAGGACGGTTTACGAGACCTGT
>NVUU01000074.1 GCA_002402025.1 Candidatus Aerophobota bacterium | reverse complement strand
TTTCAAAGCTACTCTAAAGAGTCTCAACACAAGAAAGCATCTGAGAGCGTAAAAGCTCTTTATCTCGAACTTTTATACAAAAAAAGTATTCTGAGCGATTGCGCAGACAAATACAAAACTCTATGTACTTGGATGGAGCTTAAAGAAGTAGAGCTATCGCTTGAGAGCGTGTCAGCGAGATACCACAAGCATATTAAAGAGGCTAACCTTAGTCTGAAAGAGCATCAGTTCCTTCCAAAAATTGAGCACCTTGATAAAAGAGTCGCAGACAGTTTTCTTGATATAGATATCTATCTTGATAACATCCGCTCAAGCTTCAATATCGGGAGCATCATGAGAACAACAGAAGCACTAAGACTTGGCAAATTAATTTTCTCAAGCGAGATGGCAAAGCCCGATCACAAAAAAGTCCTCGATACCGCTATGGGAACAGAAAAATTTCAATCACCCAGAATAGATGCAAATTTTATCCCAGTGAAAAGCCCTGTCATCGCAATAGAAACAGCAGAAAGAGCTACCTCCCTTTATGAGTTTGTCTTTCCTAAAAATTTCACTCTCATTTTTGGAAACGAAGAATACGGTATAAGTAATAAATATCTAAAGAAAGCAGATCACATCGTTAAAATTCCCTTACATGGAATCAAGAACTCTCTTAACGTGGCCTCCGCTTTTTCCATCGTCGGATATGAGATCAGGCGTCAACTTAAGGTAAAGGCATGACAAAACTTGTAGAAAAACAACTTAAAGATACAAAACTCTCAAATGAGCAGAAAAAGAAAAAGATCGAATACCACTTTGGCGAAATCTTAAAAACACTAGAACTCGATCTAAACGATCCCTCTCTTGCTGAAACGCCGAAGCGCGWTGCAAAGATGTATGTTGATGAAATCTTCTCGGGACTTGATCCAAAGAAATTCCCTTCTGTTACCTACTATGAATGCAAAGATATGCAAGACGATGACATGATCGTGATCAGCAACATCTCCGTTAACAGCACATGTGAGCACCATTTCGTCCCTGTTGTCGGCAATGCCTACGTCGGATATTTTCCAAGAGGAAAGATCATCGGTCTTTCTAAAATCAACCGTATCGTTGAATATTTTTCTAAAAGGCCTCAACTCCAAGAAAGGCTCACTACACAAATCGCTGACTGTTTAACTTATGTCCTCGACACAGAAGATGTCGCAGTCTACATAAAAGCAAAACACTTCTGCGTCACAACAAGAGGAATCCAAGACGCAAGCTCTGAAACCATCACCAAAACATTCAGAGGAAAGTTCAAAGATTCAGATACCAAAAAAGACTTTCTTATCCATATTCGATAATGACATAGCTAGCTTATAAGAACTCATATTACCGAGTTTATAACTAAGCTTAGATGAAAACAATATCGTGACCTCGCTCATCTTAATAGTAACACGATTGGTCAAATGGGATAGACCTCTATACTCCTTCCATGCCCGATATGGCCATCTCTCCTACCTTTTTTGTATTTTCTTTTTTGTTCTTAAAAAAAGTTTCAAGAAGAAACATAAATCCAAACTCCCTTGCACCCTTTTTTTGAATGTGATACTCATTGAATAAAGCAAGCATCCAAGGCCATATGTCATGAAAAAAGAATCCGAAGAAGAAGCTGTTAATATCCCAACAGATCACCTAGAAAGAGCTCATGTTGATCCTTCTGAAGTCYGCAACGCTTTAAGAGTACGGATCCTTTGCTTCATCATGGATATAGAAGAACTCATTCATAAACCTGAGACTGCTGACAACCCTGCTTTCCTAGATAAACTCTCATCAGACATCTCTGCTATGAACTCTCTTAGCGATTGCGCAGGAAGCTGCTCTAGAAATATCAAAGAAGCTGGCAGAGTCATAAATGCTATTCTTACCTGCCCCATCGACATCAAAGGCACAAGTATGCAAATCACAACCCTTGATGCCGCCTTAAAATATAGAGAAAACAAAGAGTTTTATGATATTTTCTCAACGATTTTAAAAGCATACCAAGAACAGAAAGAAGATTCAAAAATACTACTGAATGAATTGAAAATTTTAGCTTTCGATCTTAGCGAGGAAACATAAAACACTTGAAATCATCAGCCACATGAGTATTTGGGAAAATTTCCCGCGCCTCATCTTCAAATGCTTTTAAATGCCTATACCTTGCAGAAAAATGGGTCAAAATCAGCTCTTTTGCATTTGCATCTTTTGCAAGAGATGCTGCTTCTTTTGCTGTCATATGGAAATGATCTCTTGCAAGATCCTTATGCTCTTCTAAATAGGTGCTCTCACAAAGGAGGAGTTTTGCGTCTTTTGCAAGAATCTTTGCGTTTTCACAAAGACGCGTATCGATCACACAAGAAAATACATCTCCTTCTCTATTATAGCTCACCTCATCAAGAGCAATTTTCTTACCATCAACTACAATGTGACCATTATTTTGAAGCTCTTTTACCATGGTACCGACAACGCCAAATTTCTTGAGTTTGTCTTTTTCAAACTTGATCGTGTCTTTTTCTTGGATTCTCCAACCAACATTATCAACGCCGTGATCTAAAAACCTAGCTTCTATCGTAAACTTATCATCCTTATGAACAATACCCTCTTCTACAACAGGATGTTCGATCACGTTGATCTGAGAATGATAAATGGTACCATAGCGAAGTCTATCGAAGTACTCCTTGCCACTTGCTGGATAATAACAATGGATATCATGCTGCACTTTATCCAAATTAAGGCGCATGAGCATAGAACCAAATCCRAGACAATGATCCCCATGAAAATGTGAAAGCAAAATCCTTGTCACAGACGTTGGTGCAATATTTGYAAAGATAAACTGCCTTTGTGTCCCCTCTCCTGGATCAAACAAAAAACCTTCATCATTCCAACGAAGCAAATAAGCTCCATGATTGCGAAGCCTTGTCGGCTGCTGAGAAGAACATCCAAGGATGGTAAGATCACGCACCGTCATGATTTCACCTTGTAGAAGTAAGGTATTTTAGCAAAAACAAGCCCCGTAATAAGTCCCGCTACATGAGCTGTATTCGCTATCCTAAATAGATTAAATTGCGCGATATTTAAAACGGCAAGAGCAAAAGATAATATCTGAAGCGCAAGCATCGCAAAAATAAATATGAAWAAAAAGATAAGCGTTGCTCTTGGGATGCTATATCCTTCCCAAGGAGCTTTTTTCTGCCGGAGCCAAATGAATCCCCCAAGGCCAGAAACAATACCAGAATACCCAAGAAAAAATGAACCCGTCATCAAATACTGAAATGTATTTGATACAATACCAATGATCAACATAAGTATGATAAAGCGGGTTTTCCTTATCCTCTGCTCTACCTGCCTTCCAAGTAGCCAAAGCCACAGCATGTTAAATAAGATATGCAAAAAATCCCCATGCAGGACGCAGGGTGTGAAAAGGCGCCAGACTTGCCCCTCTCTTATTTTCCGAAACATCTCAGCCTTAAACTGAGATTTGTTCTCTTTGTAATTAAGGGCAATATCATAAATACCGCGATAAAAAGGCGCTTTCTCAATAGTATTCAACTGCGCACTCTCTTCTTGTGTCCATGAATCTGGCTTTTCCAAATCAATCTCTGGATGCGACATGAAAAAGGCGCGAAATTCTTCGATAGCTTTTGGAACATCATACATAAGAGCAAGATCAAGTGTCGTTAAGCTGAAATACTTTTTAAGCGATGGGAACGTCTTTGCTTGAGTGATCTTTTGATACGCATTCCAAAAAAATAAAACTGCACAAAGTATCACGATCCAACGAGTAACAGGGGCATTCATACGCATACGGAAATAATACGCGCCCGCTTTTACTCGGATGGGTCCCTTAATTTGCTCATTTTTACCAGAGGGTCCTGGAGGAACTTCTTCATACGGCTTTTCATCACGACCTTCTTGAGGAGGAAGAGGCTTCTCGGGACCCTCCTCTTCTATAGGGGGAGGAGCAACTTCTATATCGGGATTTTTCTTGAAACTTTCAAGCCGCTGCAAAGCCCTATCAATGTCGTCTTCATTAAACACCCAGACAAGAAAGCATGGAGCCCTTGTAGCAGGATCAACAGTTTGCTCTATGTTGCTTTCTATTTTATCTTTGCTTAGCAAAGAATGAAAAGCTAAAGCATGCTTTTCTTTTTCAAAAGAAGCTATTAATCGCATATCTTTTTGATCTTCTCAATCAGCTTGGTTGTAGAAAGGCCTGGAACTACATCAACAATATGGAGTTTTCCGCCTCCCTGTTTAACAACATTTGCTTCAAGACAATCTTTTCCATACTCTGCACCGTTAATGTGCACATCGGGCTTGATTTTCTCAAGAAGCTTTAATGGTGTCGTCTCATCAAACCAGGTAACAAAGTTAACAAACTCAAGAGCACACATCATCTCTATGCGATACTCAAGAGGCACTATAGGTCTTCTTACATCTTTATAAGCTTGAATCGAACTATCACTATTTAGCGCCACAAGAAGCACATCTGCTTGCTGCGATGCCTCAAAAAGAATCTGAAGATGCCCTGCATGAAGAAGATCAAACGATCCATTTAATGTTGCAAGTGTTCTGCCACTACTTTTTATCGCTTCAACTTTCTTTTCAATATCACTTGGATCAATTAACTTTTCTTTAGATTTTGCCTTCCAAAGAACACTCACTTTCTTTTTCTCCTCGGCTTCTTCTCAAACGCTATCTTGTAAACATCTTTGTATGTGCTTACAAAATTTACATCCAGACCTTTTTTCAAATAGTCTGGGAGCTCTTCATAGTCTCTGTAATTTTCTTTTGGAAAAATTAAAGTCTTAACACCAGATCTTTTCGCCGCAATCAGCTTTTCTTTTAGGCCACCGATTGGAAGGATCTTCCCTGTAAGAGTAAGCTCTCCTGTCATCCCAAAATTCTGCTTCACAGGCTCTCCTTTGAGCAATGATAGAAGCGCTGTCACCATTGTGATACCAGCAGACGGCCCATCTTTTGGAGTCGCTCCTTCTGGGATATGCATATGAACTTCTGACTTATCAAAGAATTTTAGCTCCGGCGCGTACTGTTTCACTTCACTTTTTAAATAACTCCAAGCAATCTGAGAAGATTCCTTCATCACATCACCTACCTGGCCTGTTAACTGCATTTTTGTTTTATCGGAATCAGTCTTCACTGCTTCTATATAAAGAGTTGCTCCACCAAGCGATGTCCAAGCAAGTCCCATAACAACCCCTGCAGGAGTCTTTTCATAAAAACGATCACTTGTGAAGTGTGGATTCCCAAGATACTTCTTCACACTCTTTTCTGTAACGTTCGAACAAGGAATCTTTACTTCTACCGTTTTCGCTTTTTTACCTTTGCCTTTACCTGTTTTTTGCTCTGCAGCTTCAAGCTTTTCAACGACATTAACAGCAACTTTGCGTAAAACCTTCTTTATTTGTTTCTCTAAGCTTCTTACTCCAGCTTCTCTTGCATAACCATTGATGATTTCCTTAAGAGCTCCTTTTGTGAAACTCACTTCACTAGTCTTAAGTCCCATTCTTTTTCGATTTCTTGGAATAAGATATTTCTTAGCAATCTCGATCTTTTCATCCATGATGTAACCAGAAAGTCTTAGTATGTCCATACGGTCTTGCAGAGGCCCTGGAATCGTATCCATCACATTTGCTGTAATGATAAAAAGCACATCGGAAAGATCCGTTCTTATATCCATGTAGTGATCCAAAAACTCTTTATTTTGCTCCGAATCGAGTACTTCAAGAAGAGCAGACCCTGGGTCACCTTGGTAAGATGCTCCCATCTTATCTACCTCATCAAGCATGATCACGGGGTTCATCACCTCTGTTGACTTCAAAGCTTGGATGAGCTTTCCAGGCATAGCACCTATATACGTTCTTCTATGACCTTTGATCTCTGCCTCATCTCTCATTCCACCCACAGAAAATCTATAGAATTTCCTGTTAAGAGCTCTTGCTATACTTTTTCCAATACTTGTCTTACCAACCCCTGGAGGCCCAACAAGACAAATAATACTCCCCTTCACACCGCCTGAGAGCTTTCCAACACTGATGAATTCTAACATACGCTCTTTAATATCTTTAAGACCGTGATGATCATCATCTAAAATTTTCTTAGCCTTCTTAAGGTCATCTGATTCATCAGAATAAATTCCCCAAGGCACAATCGTCAGCCAGTCTAAATAATTTCGACAAACAGAATACTCTGCTGACTGCACATCTAAAACATTGAGTTTTTCTAATTCCTCTGTAATCACTTTATTCACATCATCTGGAACAATTCGCTGAGAAAGCCTTTCTTCAAATTTTTCAATGTCACAGCTCTTATCATCTTTCTCAAGTCCTAGTTCCTTCTTAATCGTTTTTAACTGCTCTCTTAAGAAAAATTCTCTTTGTGTCTTCGTGATCGTCGCTTCGATTTTTGAATTAATGCTACTTTGCAGCTTACTTAAATCAAGCTCTTTCTTAAGCAGCATAAGAGCCTTATCGATTCTCCCTTCTACATCGAATGTCTCAAGAACCTCTTGCAACTCTTCTCTTGATGCTGTTGTAAGGGCTACTGCAAAATCAGCAAGTTTTCCAGGCTCTGTAAAATCAGAATGCCCAAGGAATATCTGCAGCTCTTCTTTAAAAAGAGGGTTTAGCTTTAACAGTTCTTTGATCGTGGTAATGATACTTATGGAATAAGCCTTGATCGCTTTATTTTGTTCGTCTGTAACTGTATCGTTATGATATTTGACACTTGCTTGCAAATATTTTGAATTTCTCACTTTCTTATCAATTTTGACACGCTGCTCCATGCTGAGAACAACCTGAGCACCGCCTCCTTGCTCAAGAGGGACAATACGTAATATTTTTGCAACAACGCCTACTCTATGAAGATCTTTCATACTCATTTTGTAGATATTTACATTTTCATCTTTTGTAAGAAAAAGCCCGAGCATTTTATTGTCAGACTTTGCGACATTCTTAAGAACTTCATAATATACACCAGGTTCAATAACAAGGGGTGCTGCCATTCCTGGAAAAAATGGTCTTCTTGTCATAGGAAGAATAAACAACTTTTCTGGCAAAGGTTGCTTTTTTGACTTCTTTGGTTTTTTCTTTTGTTTACTAGATTTTTTTGCTTTCTTCAGTCTTAATGTTTCATCTAGTTTAGCTTCAATATCTTCTTCGTTCAAAATTCCCCCGAAACCCGTTCTACGGTATCACCGTTAAGGTAAATAGCAACTGAATGTAACAAGAAAGTGAAAAATAAGCAATCAGCCCCTTAAGTTTTTCCACCTTTAAATCTCTTTTTAAAATATTTCTTCTGCTCTAGCAAGTACTAAGATGAAAAATCACACTTTGTTTTAAGAGTTAAACCCTCTATAATCGCTTGCAACATAAGAGAAATTAAACATGAAAAGCCTTTGTATAGAGTCAAGTAGGCAAGAACCTACCCTCGTGATTTTTGATCATAGCACTCAGAAAGTCTTCGCTATAAAAAATCTGAAATCTTCCGAATTAAAAGACGGAAAGAAACACTCTACAACTTTAATCCTAGAGATTAAAAACCTTCTTGAGCAAGCAAACATTCTGAAAAAGGATCTAGACTTTATCGGCACGGGCCTTGGTCCCGGATCCTTTATTGGCACAAGAGTTGGCATCGTAACAGCCAAAACACTTGCCTACGCCCTTGAAATCCCTATTGTTTATTATTGCAGCTTAGAACTTTATGATTCAAATCAGGAAGGATCCTTTGTTATACTCTCTGATGCTAAGTCTAAAGGCTTATATGCCCATTTTGGAAAAAAAGAAGGATCTACCATTACTTTTGATAAAGAGCCCTCCTTATATACCCCCGATGAGCTCCTGAAAAAAATTACTAAAAATACGCTCCTAATATCTCCTGAGGCAGATATAGCGCAAGGAAAACTCCCTAGTGCCTTAAGCCTCAAAGTAGAGCAAAGGAGCATCGATTTTGCCCTCTGGGAGAAAAATGTTTGTAAAAAAACATTTTTAAATCCATTAGTGGCAAGTAAGGCCAGTGAGCCTTATACCCTTAGAGTTTCATGAAGATCAGAGATTCTCTATTGATGTATAACTGCTCGTAAGATAAAATAATGAGCAAATAAAGTTTTTAACAGCCAATTTTACAACTATTTAGGAAGTGTTTCACTATGTCATTTGTCAAAGTTAGAACCGGCGAGCCGATTGAGAAAGCTCTGCGTGCTTTAAAGAAAAAACTCGATAAAGAAGGGGTTATGAAAGCTGCCAAGGCTCATCGTTTTTACGACAAACCCTCTGTCAAAAGCCGCGCAAAATCAAAAGCTGCTCTGAAGTACAAACTGAAAAAAAGCAGATAGTCCGTACTTTTAGACTTCTATCTTTTCTTTTAATATAAATTTTTAGCACTTAATGATCGCCTTTGCTAAAATAGGTGCTAGATGATTATTAACTAAACGTTCTATGTAATATGACTGATTATTATGCCGCTTTAGAAGTTGGCAAGACAGCCACTCAAGACGAAATCAAAAAAGCTTACCGCAAGCAAGCGATTAAGTATCATCCTGATAAAAATCCTGATAGCAAAGATGCTGAATCGAAGTTTAAGGATATTTCAGAAGCTTACGAAGTTTTATCTGATGAGCAAAAAAGACAGCTTTATGATCAGTACGGCGCAGATGCCCTAAAAGGCGGAGTGGGCGGCAGACAACACCCAGGTGCCGGATTTTCCTCAATGGAAGATGCTCTTAAAACATTCATGGGCGCATTCGGCGGCGGCGCAAGCGGCGGCGGCGGTGGCGGTGATTCCATATTCGACTCTTTCTTTGGGTTCGGCGGTGGTGGTGGCCATGCCACCGAATATGCGACACAGGGCGCAAGCAAGAAAATTTCCATCCCCATTTCTTTTTCAGAAGCTGCTAAAGGTGTTGAAAAAGACATCGTAATCACAAACCACATCACTTGTGAAACATGTGACGGTACTGGCGCAAAAACACAAGGCGGCATTCAAACATGCAGTACTTGCCACGGACATGGACAGGTGCAGCAATCCCGCGGCTTTTTTAGCATGACAAGCACATGCCCAAGATGCCACGGCTCAGGAAAAGTCATTACAGATCCTTGTGGCAACTGCCATTCAACCGGCAGAATGAGACAGAAACAAACTGTAAAAGTTCCTATCCCAGCAGGTATTGACGATGGCATGCGCATTAAAATGGGCGGCTTCGGCGACGCTGGTGAAAGAGGAGGACCTCCAGGAGATCTTTACGTTTATATAAGCGTAAAACCTCATGAGATTTTTCACAGAGAAGGCGATGATATCATCATCGAGCTTCCTGTAACATTTACAGAAGCTACTCTTGGTTGCAAAAAAGATATTCCAACACCACTTGGCGGCAACTGTAGAGTGATCATCCCAGATGGTACACAATCAAGAAAAGTGCTACGCATAAAGGGGAAAGGACTTCCTAATGTCCATGGACATGGCAAAGGCGATCTTCTTATCGAAATACACGTAGAAACCCCAGTACATCTATCAGATAAGCAAAAAGAGCTCCTTAATGAATTCCAAAAGCTAGAAACACCAAAAAATTCTCCTCAAAAAAAAGGCTTTTTTGAAAGGTTAAAAGCTCTCTTCTAGCCTATCTTATAGAAAAATGCGGGCTGTATGTAAGCACTCCTGTAATCCCATGAAACTCAATTGCAAATTCATCCATGAAACCTTCAAATAGGAGGGAAGCTCAATGTCATCATGTAAGGGCCTAGTATTCAAGAAAAAATTTACACATCAGGAATCTAGTAAATTAACATTATTGTTAATAATGCCATTAATAATATCAACGGTTTTCAAGGTTGGCGTCAGCGTAG
>NVUU01000073.1 GCA_002402025.1 Candidatus Aerophobota bacterium | reverse complement strand
TCCTATCAGAAGGTAGTATAATTTGTGTACGTAATGGAGATGTCATTAAGTTTTTCCAAAATTATGTTTAAAAAGAAAAAAAAGTATACATAGACTCTTGATAAATATCAGCTGGAAGCTGAAGTAAATAAATCATTCAAACAATATATTGATTACAAAATCTTAAATAGACATCTAGAGTGTTTTGGGAGCTGCCATCTCAGAGATCTCTTCATAAACAAACATATCAACAGTTACCATAATTTGTGTCACGAACCTACGAAGGCCTTGAGTAATGTCTTTTGAGCATGCAGTAAAATAATCCTCACTCCCGAAGATATCTTTGGGAGTATAGTCATGAATATAACTCTCACAATGTTCCGAATTTGCATAACATGAATAGTTCGCAAAAAGTGTATTTCCCTCGAAAATATAGCTCTTATATGTATTGCGATGCTCCATTGGAGTAAAAAGTGATAGAGCCTTCAACTTATATTTTTTTCCGTGAACTTCAATACATTCAGATGGAAAAACCATAGATTGCTCAGATAATTTCCAATCATCTGGCCTAACAAGTACAATGCATTTAGTTCCTGGTTCAATTTTACACGTCTTTAGAAAATGCTTTGTTGATGTGTGACCTTCTTTTGGAAGCACAAGTACACTAAAAGTATTCTTTGTATCAAACTTGTCTTTAAATTTGCAGATATGTTCGATCATTTTTGGTCTATCATCTAAAAGTTTTCTAGCCTTTCTAGCCTGCATTGGATCAAGCATAACAGGGTTTGGAGCACTTCTACTCCATTGAAGTCCAGGGGGGTAAGCAACAGAAACTTTTCTGTGTTTTAGAGTTTCAGCAATCTTCCTCTTGGTTCTTTTCATGGCATCATAAAGCCTTATTAAAATATCACGAGATTTTCTTAAGTCCAAGATTCCTGTTTTTTGAAATTTCTCTATGAAAGGGATAATGATTTTTTCTTTTAGAATATTGTTTTCAACCTCATCCCCTCTCTTATTATCCCGCATAACATCCACAAAAGTTTTTGATCCAAGAAGCAACACAAAGAAAAATGCTGTATATGCATCAAACCCATTCAAAATGGTCGTTCTTACATTTTCATAACTGACAGAATCTTTTATAAAACTTGGAGACAGATCTTTAACAAAATCTTGCTGTCCTATCGTCTTGAAAATCTCACTATTATTTGTCTCCTCCATACAAGGTGCTGGAGTATCGCTTCTGTGGTTATCTAGAGGATTTGTTGCTATTTTCTTTGCACTTAAAGAAAGCTCCTGTACGCGTTGTGTAACTTCATCCATTGCAATTTCAGAGCTGGGAGAACCAAGTCCAGAATCATCCCTATTTAAAGAGTATAGTCGTAATAAAGAATTTTCATTTTGAGCAATGGGTCTAAAAGCTGACATTATTATTCCTAAAATATTTTTATATAATTAAGCAAAGTATATAGATTATTCGGTTAATTGTCAGCTTGTAWTCAGGTTAAAAAAAAGACCGTATAGCGTTAACTATACGGTCTTGATTGTATATAAAAAAAACTTGGCGACGTCCTACTCTTCCGTACTCTTGAGTACAGTACCATCGGCGATGAAAAGCTTAACTTCTGAGTTCGGGATGGGATCAGGTGTATCCTCTTCTCTAAAATCACCAAGAAAAAATCTTTAGAATTTGACATTTACGTCTTAATTTCAGAAGGCGATGCTTAAAAACCTTCATGCAACTTGTTGGTCTTTTATTCACTAGCTCATTGATAAGTATCTTATCAGTGCGCTAGAGAAAAAAAAGTGTCCAAGCCAGTGGACCTATTAGTACTGGTAAGCTAAACACATTGCTGCGCTTACACATCCAGCCTATCAACCCTGTAGTCTTCAGGGGGTCTCATTGGGATACCTTATCTTGGAGGAGGCTTGGCGTTTAGATGCTTTCAACGCTTATCCTTTCCAAACATAGCTACCCGGCTATGCCCTTGGCAGAACAACCGGAACACCATTGGTTTGTCCACTTCGGTCCTCTCGTACTAGAAGCAGCTCTCCTCAAGTATCCTACGCCCACAGCAGATAGGAACCAAACTGTCTCACGACGTTCTGAACCCAACTCGCGTACCGCTTTAATAGGCGAACAGCCTAACCCTTGGGACCTTCTCCAGCCCCAGGATGCGATGAGTCGACATCGAGGTGCCAAACCGCCACGTCGATATGAACTCTTGGTGGCGATAAGCCTGTTATCCCCGGAGTACCTTTTATCCGTTAAGCGACGGCGATTCCACTTTCAACCGCCGGATCACTAAGCTCAGCTTTCGCTCCTGCTTGACATGTACGTCTCGCAGTCAACTTGCCTTATACCTTTACGCTCTATTTGTGATTACCAACCACAATGAGGCAAGCTTTAGACTCCTCCGTTACTCTTTAGGAGGAAACCGCCCCAGTCAAACTGCCCGTCTAACACTGTCCGACTCCCAGATTCATGGGATATCGTTAGATTTTCAATCTGCCAAAACCGGTATTTCAAGGATGACTCCATAACTCCTGACGAAGCTACTTCAATGTCTTCCGGCTATCCTACATATGACAAGTCAAAAGCCAATATTAGAGTGCAGTAAAGGTTCACGGGGTCTTTCCGTCTTACTGCGGGTAAACGGCATCTTCACCGCTACTACAATTTCACCGAGTCTCTTGTTGAGACAGCGCCCAGATCGTTGAGCCATTCGTGCAGGTCGGAACTTACCCGACAAGGAATTTCGCTACCTTAGGACCGTTATAGTTACGGCCGCCATTCACCAGGGCTTAAGTTCAATGCTTCGCTCCGAGGAGCTAACAAATCCCTTTGACCTTTTGGCATTGGGCAGGCATCACACCATATACTTCCACTTAACGTGTTTGCATAGTGCTGTGTTTTTGTTAAACAGTCGCCTGGGCCATTTCTCTGCGGCCACCAAGTGCTCAAAACGCGAAGTCTATCACACCCGGTGGCTCCCCTTCTCCCGAAGTTACGGGGATAATTTGCCGAGTTCCTTAACAAGAGTTGTCTCGCGCGCCTGAGAATATTCTTCACACCCACCTGTGTCGGTTTTGGTACGGTCACCATCGACAGCTAGAAGCTATTTCTAGGAAGCATAGCGCTACACCATCAGTTCACCACGAGGGCTCCCTTTATCTGATACCTAAGATTACGCTGGCGGATTTGCCTACCAGCCTCTCTCATATCAAAACGGACATAACCAACAGTCCGCGTGCTTAACATACTTCGTCACTCCATCACTATAGTCTTAGGCGGCGCAGGAATATTTAACCTGCTTTCCATCGCTTACGCATTTCTGCCTCGGCTTAGGGACCGGCTAACCCAGGGAAGACGAGCTTTACCCTGGAAACCTTAGGTTTTCGGCGAGGAGGATTCTCACCTCCTTTATCGTTTACTCATGCCATGCATCTTCACTAGTTAGCGCTCCAGTGCTCCTTACAGTACACCTTCAGCGCCCTAACTACGCTCTCCTACCGCTTGTACTTACGTACAAACCCGCGATTTCGGCTCTATGCTTTAGTCCCGTAAATTATCGGCGCAAAGTCTCTCGATTGGTGAGCTGTTACGCACTCTTTAAATGATGGCTGCCTCTAAGCCAACATCCCAACTGTCTTTGAAACTTCACTTCCTTACACACTTAGCATAGAATTTGGGGCCTTAATCGGCGATCTGGGCTGTTCCCCTTTTGACTACGAAGCTTATCCCCCGCAGTCTATCTCCCAACCGGGTATACAGTATTCGGAGTTTGATTCCCGTCGGTAGGTCGGTAGACCCCCTTGGGGATTCAGTGCTCTACCCCTGCATACACATATGTTGAGGCTAACCCTAAAGTTATTTCGGAGAGAACAAGATATTACCAAGTTTGATTGGCCTTTCACCCCTACCCACAACTCATCCAAACACTTTTCAACGTGTACTGGTTCGGTCCTCCACAAGGTGTTACCCTTGCTTCAACCTGGTCATAGGTAGATCACTTGGTTTCGTGTCTGCATCATACGACTATACGCGCTTTTCACACTCGCTTTCGCTTCGGCTCCGTAGAGACGTCTACTTAACCTTGCCGTATAACACAACTCGCTGGCTCATCATGCAAAAGGCACGCCATCAGCCATTGTCCTAAAAGGACCATAGGCCTCTGACAGCTTGTAAGCTGCTGGTTTCAGGTTCTATTTCACTCCCTTATCGAGGGTTCTTTTCACCTTTCCATCACTGTACTTGTTCACTATCGGTCATTAACGAGTATTTAGCCTTGGAGAGTGGTCTCCCCAGATTCAGACCGGGTTTCACGTGTCCGGCCCTACTCAGGTACTAGCCTGTTCTTTCCGCCTTTCACCTACAGGGCTTTCACCTTGTGTCGCTCCGCTTTTCAGAGGATTCGGTTAGACTTCTTGATACGTTGTGGCTAGCCCTACAACCCCGCATACAAAGTATACGGTTTGGGCTCTACCCATTTCGCTCGCCGCTACTCAGGGTATCTCTTTTGATTTCTTTTCCTCCGCTTACTGAGATGTCTCACTTCAGCGGGTATCGCTCCGATAACCTATGTATTCAGTTAACGGTACCGGGGCTTTCACCCCGGTGGGTTTCCCCATTCGGAAATTTCCGGATCATAGCTTCTTTCCAGCTCCCCGAAACTTATCGCAGGTAGGCGCGTCCTTCATCGCCTGTTAATGCCAAGGCATCCACCAGCAGCCCTTAATAGCTTGAACACAAAAAAATTATGCTTTAACCATTAAGTCGCATTTTATATAAATAAACAATATATATATTTTGAAGATTCTCAAGCATCGCCTTTTGAAATTATAGACGTGCTTGATGCCAAATTCTAAAGACTTTCAAATAACTGGCGCAATCTTGAAGACTTGCTTTTTTTCTTTTTTGGAGGTTTTCTCTAAAGAAGAAACAAGAACATACTCCAAAGGCCGGTTTTGATGCAAGAAGCTTTTTAAAAAGCTTTTTTCCCATATATAACAATCAGAAGGTCYCTATCGTAAATATGAAACAGTCTACCAAACATTCCTGATAATTGGGGTTTTCACTATAAATTTCACCGATCAACTTATTRCTCAACTAGAAGTCAGATTGCTCCAAGCATCTATAGTTTATATTCATCTTATTTAGTTCAGGAAAGTGGTCTATTAGGCGATTTATAAAGCCAGTATAATCCCTCTGGCTTTTCTGAGACCAGACTACTTCTGACAATGCCAATGCCCTTGGAAAGGCCATATATTCAACAGCACTTTCGCTCTTCATATATTCAGTCCATACGTTTGCTTGAGCTCCAAGAATATATTTCCTTTTCTTTTCATCAAGGTTATCTGGGATTGGATCATAGAGATAAACTCTCTTTAGAGGTAACAATCCTCCGATTGCTAGGGGCTCTGTGCTATTCGTAGACTGGTACTTATCAAAGTAAAGTTCTTTACTAGGAGTCATAATCGCATAACGATTTGTATTCGCGGCTAAAATCCCTCCCGATTCACCTCGCCAAGACATAATTAAAACTTCAGGGTTCAGATCATTATTAAGTATTTCATCCCAACCAACGGCTTTTCTATTTTTAGACTTTAAATAGCTGACCAGTTTATTCATAAAGTAGTCTTGCAATTTACTTTCATTCCCTAGGTTTTCACTTTGGACACGAGACTGACACTTTGAGCAACTTTTCCATTTTGTTGAAAGAACTTCATCTCCTCCTATGTGTATCAGCTTGCTTGGAAATAGAGCTAAAACTTCATCCAAAACATTTTCTAGAAACGTAAAAACTTCATCATTTCCTGCGCAAAAAACATCATCAAATATACCCCACTTGGTTCCTGTTTGATAATTTTTCTCTTCACAGCCAAGATGAGGATATGCTGCAAGCACTGACAGAGCGTGTCCAGGTAAGTCAATTTCGGGTATGATGGTAACTTTTCTATCGGATGCATATTGAACAATTTCTTTGATTTCTTCTTGTGTGTAGTAACCTCCGTATCTTTTCTGATCAAACACTTGATGTTTCTTTTTTAGATGCCCAACAAGAGTCGCATTTCTATAAGCTGCAATTTCCTGCAAACGTGGATATTTCTTTATTTCAATTCTCCACCCTTGATCGTCTGTGAGATGCCAATGAAACTTATTCAGTTTATATTTAGACATTAGATCAATATATTTTTTAATAAATTCTACCGAAAACATATGACGCGCAACATCTAAATGCAGTCCTCGATAGGCAAACCGCGGATAATCTAGTATCTTCACGCAAGGAATTCTCACATGAGAAACATGTTTTTCCATTAATTGTTGCAAAGTCTGAATTGCCCAAAAAGCTCCAACGCTTGTACTCGCGTTAATAGAGATCTCACCAGAAGATACAATAAGCTCGTAACCCTCTGAGGGGAATCTATTATTTTTGTTTATACAAATATTCACACTTACTGCTTCATCTTGCAAAAGCAGCTGAGAATCAATCGTTTGTATTTGTACATTTAATGAACTTGGCATGTTTTCACAGAAAATATGAGCGAGTTTATTTGTATCAACATCTAAAGGAAAAAGACCAACTTTAAAAGAGTTTGTAATAATGCACTCACCTGGCAAGTAAGACATCGATACCGGAATTGGAATAATGGAATGCCTCTTTGAATTACCAAGTACTGCAATATTGTGAATAAGGAAAATGACGGTAAGAAAAACAAGAAAACGCATAAAAGCCTCCGCTGCAATATGGTTGAATTTTTAAACAAATATGGTAGTTTTCCAACAGACAAAACGCAACATCTAAGACGAGATACTTAACTTTATAAATACTGAAGGAAAAGAAATAAGCCTGCACGGACTAAAAATGCTTTTAGTTTCAAAACCTACTGCTTCTCTGCAAGGTGATCGCCTATTCTCAAAGCATTTGCTATGATGGTAAGACCGGGGTTCACCGCTCCACTCGAGGGAAAGAAACTCCCATCAACTACATATACGTTCTCTAGATCATGCACTTTACAGTTAGTATCAAGAACTGATGTTTTAGGATCTGTGCCAAAGCGCATTGTGCCAACTTGATGTGCAACAGCCGCAATTGGCAGCCTATTCTTTAAATACGCAGAATTAGAGATATGAAACCTATGTCCTGTAAAGTTCAGGATCTTCTCTAGTTTTTTTTTCAGTCTTTTGTG
Organism: Candidatus Aerophobota bacterium; assembly: GCA_002402025.1. Classification (GTDB taxonomy): domain Bacteria; phylum Chlamydiota; class Chlamydiia; order Chlamydiales. Next base: position 2,708 of record NVUU01000073.1, on the reverse strand, counting down.
CGCTTCTCTATTATTAATTGTATAGAGCAAATTAATGCGATTATTTTCATCCACTAGCACTCTATTTTCTGAAAGCGGTAAATCTTCAGAGGTCAGCCACCATCCTATTGAATGTGACGCTAGATATTCGAGCACAAAATTCGGTGTGAAGAAAGGAGCATCTCCTTTGAGCATGTCAGCTTCTACTTTACCAAGCATTTGGATATGACCAAGAGGAAACTCTGAATCATCAGCCTTATGGTAAAAATCATTCAGCCCAAGTGTTTTTTGGAACTTCATTTTATTCTTGTACTTATGGATGCCAAGTATAACTGAGTTTTGGTGGCACATATAATTACGACCAACCTGATCTGAGCTATTAGCAAGTCCATTTGGATGTTTGTTACATTTGGATCTTAAAAAAAGAACAGCCGAATTGATTGCACCACAAGAAACAATCACAGTTTTACCGTGATATGTTTCCCCCTTTCCATCACGCTCTACTAATACACTTGTCACATTGGTTCCGGAGTCATCTGTAAGCAGTTTACATACTTTTGCTTCTGTTATTAGTGTTACATTATCGTTTAGCAATACTTTATCCAAGCAGATATGCTGCGCATCCGATTTCGCTTTTACAAGACAAGGATAACCATCACACGTTTCACAGCGAACACAAAGGCTATTTACCATATCCTTTTCTTTTAACCGGATACCAAGAGGAAGGTGAAAAGGTTTATGGTTTTCTTTGATAAGCTTATCAAAGATTTCTTGCATTTGAGGTTCATGTGATACTTCCGGAAAAGCATACTCATTTGTTTCTGGAGGCTCTGTTGGATCTTCGCCTCGTTTTCCATGTACCTCATATAAAACTTCCGCTTCATTATAATACGGCTGAAAATCCTTATACTTAAGTGGCCATGCAGGTGATGTACCACCGTAGTGTTTAATATCGTTAAAATCATTTTCTCTTAAACGAAGAAGCGCTGCTCCATAAAACTTTGTATTGCCTCCAACAAAGTAATGAGTTCCAGGAATAAATTCCTTTTTCTTTTCATCTAACCATTTTTCAGGCGGCGCATATTTGCCTTTATAGAAGACTTCTTTAGGTTGCCAGTTTTCGATCCCTCTTTGAAGAAAAGGGCCTCTTTCTATAATAAGAATACGCTTATTTGTTTTGACAAGCTTAGATGCAATTGTACCACCGCCAGCACCGCTTCCAATAATGATATAGTCAAACTCATCCATCTTCTTCCTCCTAGGCCTAATATACTCGTTATATAGAAAAGAAAATTTTTTTCAAAAAAAATATAGTGTTTTTCCCATAGAACGTAGAAAGGCTCAATAGGCCTATTTTTCCAAATCGATCAAAAGGGCAGATTTCTCTCTATGCTCCAAACGGCTGATTTTACACAAACCTCTCTTACCAAGCCTGTTATAGTTATCAAAAAAAATTATAACAATTTACTTTATTTTAAAGTATTTTTTATTGTATAATTAATGAATAGTTTAAATAAAACAGGATTTAATTATGACAACAGGAACCAGTTCAGTAGGAAATTTCATAAACGACACAAATATTATTTTTGAGGATAATTGGGATAAAATGTCCATTGTAGACGGTCGAGAATATACAAATTGCGCAAAAGGTGTGAATGAAGCACAAATAAGAAGCATCGTTAAAGAGGCGATGAAAGACAGAAAAATCAGAAACTCAAAAGCTGTTTTTGTGCAAAAAGGAATTCATCAAATTGAACACCAACCTCATCTCACAATAAAAGTGATGTTAGGAAGAAACTCCTCTCTCACACTACATGTTAACGTAAAAAAGAAAGGAAAAAAGGCCTCCTATACTTATGTGAATAGCACAACTCATATGGATAGAACAACTCATATGGATAGAACAACTCATATAGGTAGAACAACTCATATGGATAGAACAACTCATATGGATAGAACAACTCATATAGGTAGAACAACTCATATGGATAGAACAACCCGTCACAGATGCCGAACCGAGAACACTACTTAAGAGTGAACCTTTTGGATATCCTTATACAGGATAGAAAACTATCACAAAAAGAAAGAAAAAAAATAGCTCGTAAACGACTCGTAGAAAAAAATCTCTTACCAAAAAGTTGTAAACTCGATGCACTTCTAGAAAGTTCTGGTCTAGTTAGGGTCRGCATTGCTGTGCTTACATAACCGGATTTTACTGCCACAAATTACAATTTACAAAAGGGAAGCATTTTCACATGCTTCCTGTTCATTTCCCTTTTCAACTTAGATTATGGCCAAGGCGCCATTACAGCGGGTGACGGAATAAAAACAGGCTATGAAATTCTAGGGTATCTAAATGTAGATGAGAAAGCAGAAACATTCGTTAAAATGAAACAGTCTATTTTTGAGAATAAAGAAAATATACGAAATATGAAGATGAATTCGAAATATGGTGCGGTTACCAAGATTTGAACTTGGGACCTCAACATTATCAGTGTTGCGCTCTAACCAGCTGAGCTATAACCGCATTATGTATAAATTTGGAGGTTAGGAGAGTCGAACTCCTTACCTTCTGAATGCAAATCAGACGCTCTACCAACTGAGCTAAACCCCCGAACAAGAAATAAAGCGTACTTAACAGTGTAAATGAAGTGATGATGATTCCTTAAAGCTTCTTAACCGTAGGATCCATGACCATTAAAGGCCATGCTACTGTCCTTAAAGGAGGT
>NVUU01000072.1 GCA_002402025.1 Candidatus Aerophobota bacterium | reverse complement strand
AAATCGTCACTTATACCAATTCGACCCTGTGTTGTACTGAGGTATACAGAATAGTGGTCATGTATAACATTGCCAGAAACATCTCTAGCTAGCATCATCTTAAAAAACTCTTCTGCGGCTTCATGATAAAGTTTATCAAACGGGGATTGAAACGATGGATATGGGGGGATACCCTGTCAAAATATTTAGTATGGAAAAGACTCTTGCAGATTGTGTCAAGTTCCGAAACAAAATCGGTATGGATGTTGTCATTGAAGCTTTAAAAATGTATTGGTATGAGAAGAAAACAAATATCGACAAACTTTACGAATACGCAAAAATCAATCGTGTAGAAAAGGTCCTTCAACCGATTATGGAAACAATAGTGAGTTAATGAGTGGAACAGTCAAACAGAAACCTATCAGAATCGGTCTATAATCGTTTGAAAACGCAGCTCGCCAAAAGAAAAGGCCTGTACAAGAGGTTTTTAAGTACTATGCAATGGAAAGATTTCTTTATCGTTTGAGTGTCTCACCTCACAAAAGTTCTTTTTTTCTTAAAGGTGGCTTGATGCTAATGGTTTGGGATCCCCAAAGCCATCGAGCAACGATTGATATTGATCTCCTTGCAAAAACATCAAATAAGATTGAGAATCTAGAAAATATCATCACCGATATTTGTACTTTTGATGTTAGCCCGGATGGCATTCATTTTTCAACTAATTCTCTGAAAATTAGGGAGGCGCAGTTGGACACAGATTACCACGGTCTAAGTGCTTCATTTACAGCACAACTTTTTTCAGCAATACTTCCTATGCGTATCGACTTTGGATTTAGTGATGCTATCTTTCCAAAACCATCTACGGTGGAGTATCCTGTACTATTAGATTTTCCAAAGCCAAGACTAAAAGGTTATACTCCACAAACCCTAATCGCAGAAAAGTTTGAATCGATTGTCCGCCTTGGACTTGCAAATACAAGGATGAAGGATTTTTATGATATTTGGTTGGTAACCCAGCAGTTTCCTTTGGACCAAACGGAACTTTTTACCATTATTGAAAAGGTATTAAAGCGACGTGATACCGACATCGAAGATATCCCAAAAGCTTTTACGGAAGCCTTTTACAATAACTCCAGCAAAGTTGAGAAGTGGAGAAGCTTTCTAAAAGGCATATCTCATGAATATATCCCGCTTGAAAAAGTGATCATTGACTTGAAACAACAGTTTGAAGGCCTTTTAATCAAGGTATAACCGAATGTATCGCGAGCAATAGATTTAATTTGTTTGTTGTGAATGAATCAATCTAAATTGCGCACATAGGTCTATGTGAAAGGATGGGGCAAGCAGGACTTGAACCTGCGACCAACGGGTTATGAGTCCGTTGCTCTAACCAACTGAGCTATTGCCCCTTGTTTAAGGACTGCAATCATAGCGATATGCAATTGCCAAATCAAGAGATTTTTACTTGTTATTAGTGCTTTGTATCCGCATTTTGCAAAACTACTCAAACTCTTAGCCAACCTTAGTCATAGATTAAATATTAATTAATCTAATTAATTTTAATCAGTTAATTATCAATTTAGTAATTAAATAGAGGTTGATTTTGTCTTGTTATTTTGCCGCTAATTGCTCTTAGCGGTATATAAATGTATAAGGGGCTCTATACCCGGATGTTTTCACCTACTAAGGAAMGTGWATATGAARTCATGCCGAATACTCTGTATGATTACTTTTTCTATGATCTTCACAGCTACACTTTGTGCGAGCGATAGTGAATGCCTGATTAAAACGGAATGTTTTGATGCTCTTATAGTTAATGAAGATAYGCATGATAAAGCACTTGATCAAATACTTGATGAAGATGCTCTTATTACAAAGAAAGTAATGAAGAAAGATTACCTTTTAGCGAGTATGCATAATGAGCACTTTGAAGATTCAACAGACTCTTATTTAGAAGGTTATATCCAAGCTTTAGTAGATGTTCACTACTATGAGTTCCAAGTGCAAGTAATTGTTAAAGATAGGAACGTTACCTTATATAACCTCCCCAAGAACGATATGATCAAAAGCAGTATCACATCCTTTGTAGAAAATCTGCCAGAGGTCGAATCAGTTACGATTGGAAATCATATTACAGATAAGCAAGTTGAGCAAAAAGAACAACATTTGGTTCGAAGACAAGTTAATGGTATTTGGTTTCCTCAATCTACTGTACTATTCCAACCTTTAATAGCAGACCTTAGAGAACCAGTTTATTCAGCGGGCTATAGGTTTGATGACCAAGTGATTGGTAAACATGTGATAGGAATTTCCCTTGGTGACTCGTTTCCCATTTTCAGATGGAGAAACGTCTTTGTGTGGAAAGGAGATCTTCAGATTGATATCCAAGCTGGAGTGTGGTCTGTTTTTAAAATGGGAAGGAATAACAATCCTAATAGTGAATTCTCAGAACTTGTTACAACAGACTATCTTGTAGGTATTCCTCTTTCATATGCGGTGAATAAGTGGTCCTTCAGACTTAGAATTTATCACGTCTCTTCTCACCTTGGTGATGAGTTCCTGACAAATAACCCAGGCTTTCCTCGGAAAAACCCGAGTATGGAAGCTATTGATTTCATCTCGTCCTATCAAGCAAAGAARGKRATYSGAGTWTNASTYNTRGCNNCYWRRWYKGRTATNTSCATARWNAKARRASYTTTCATTTAAAACCCTTTTATATCGAGTACGGTGCTGAATTCCGAATGTTTGGCCGTAATGATTACTATCACAGAATCTATGGAACTCCGTTTTTTGCGGTCTGCTGGAAGAATTGGCAAGAGCATCACTGGCAGTTTGATGGAACCTATCAACTTGGTTACGAATGGAGTAAGCTACAGGGCGTCGGCAGAAAAGTTCGTATCTTTGCTCAGTACCACCATGGATATTCAGAAGGTCAGTTCTTTAAACTGACAACGGATTATTTCAGTATCAGATTCTCCTACGGTTTCTAGTCTGCCGATATAAAATTATTTGAAAAATCTGAATAATATTAGGCATCCTAGTGAGATAAACTCTTTTTTCTATAGAGCTATCCGTCGATTTTAATAAATCGACCTTGAGCATTATTTTCTGAGTGTTTAAAATTACTTAGAATTACTTAAAAAAGAACATTTTATGAAACCAAACATTATACCAAGGAGCTTTGGTACACATGATGGCCCCTTTCATGCAGATGAAATTACCGCATGTTCCTTGCTGCTCTTATACGATTTAATAGATCGAGACAAAATTATTCGAACAAGAAATCAAGACGAACTGGAAAAATTGGAGTTTGTTTGTGATGTCGGGGGAATATGTGATCCTGATATTAAACGATTCGATCATCATCAGGTAGACTATAAGGGAACAATGAGCTCTGCAGGCATGATTTTGAAATATCTCTTAAAAAACAAGTTTATGGATGAAGTTCTTTATGGTCACATCAACCGCTCTCTTGTCATTGGGATCGATGCGATTGATAATGGCCTCATTACTCAAAGACTTGGGCATTGCTCCTTTTCAGGAGTCATAACAAATTTTGTTCCTTGTGATTACGGAATGGATAGTGCTGGTCTTTTCAAAGCTTTTTCAATAGCTCTTGATTTTGCTTATGGACACATCAAAAGACTTCAAGAGAGATTCTTTTATATCAAATCTTGCAGAGAATTCGTGAATGATAGCATGAAAAAAGGGCAGGACTATTTGCTCTTTGACGAAGCTATGCCTTGGATGGAGAACTTTTTTGAACTCGAAGGGGAGAGTCATCCCGCTTTGTTTGTTGTTATGCCATCGGGGGAATTTTGGAAGCTTCGAGGAATCCCTCCCTCCTTCGATCAGAAGATGAAGGTGAGGCAACCTTTGCCAAAACATTGGGCAGGACTTTTGGAAGAAGATCTTAAGAAGGTCACCAACATCCCAGGAGCTATTTTTTGCCATAAAGGAAGATTCATTTCGATTTGGAAAACAAAAGAGGATGCTCTTAAAGCGTTCAAACTTGCGGTAAAAAAGTAGGGTAATATGACGACGATTTTTAAGAAAATTATAGATAAGGAACTTCCTGCAGAAACCGTTTTTGAAAATGAAAGCACTCTTGTGATCAAAGATATTAATCCGCAAGCTCCTATCCACCTTCTGATTATTCCTAAAAAAGAGATCAAAAACATCAATGCCTTAAAGACAGAGGATGCAGATGTTTTGAAAGAAGTTGTTCTTGCAGCGCAAAAGATGGCAGAGATGTTCAATGTTGAAGATTATAGACTCCTTACCAATAATGGAAGAGGTGCAGGGCAAACTGTTTTCCATCTCCACTTCCATTTCTTAGCAGGACGAAACCTTGGAGCGCTAGGCTAGCTTTTTTTTAATTAGGAAACTTGCCATAATTACATTTTTCAGTGTATTGGGTGTGTTCATGCGTTTATTGGTTGTTGCAGTGTTTCTTTTTGCGGGAAACTTTTTGGTTTCAAATGAGCAATCAACAGCTGCGAATAAACAAAAAAGAGTTAAAGACCATCTTCTATTAAAAGATTACAATAGCGCTCTAGAGGAAATCTCCACCTCAATTGCCCAATTTCCAGATTCTGCAGATTTGAAAGCTCTTAAAATAAGGGTTCTTTCTGAATCGGGTAGAGATTTAGATGCTTTTAGAGACTGGAAGAAGATTGCAAAAGAGGATGAAAAGTTCAAAGATGATTTAGCTCTTCTTGAAATCATTTCTTGGTCTGTTTTAGAGAAAGCAGAACACTCAAATCAACAAGTTGTAAACATATCTTCGATGATTGGAGCATCACTTACACAAGATGCAAGAGCTGTTAGCATCCTGATGCATAACTTAAACTCGACAAATGCATACCTTCGAATGATCGCTGTTAGACTCTCAACACAGTTTGGCGATAAAATGCTGATCGATACAATAAAAGCGATGCTCAAAWGAGAAAACGTTTGGTATGTCCGCCTTGAAGTGATCAAGGCTCTCTCAAGGTTTCAGATAAAAGAGATTGGACCACTCTTAAAGGATATTGTGTCAAGCGATAGAAGTAGTATTGAAGAAAGGTACATCGCAGCAGAAGCACTTTTGAGTTTGCATGAAACACTAGATGAAAATGAACTTGTTCATCTTTATGAGAGCAAAAGAGCAGGCCTTCGATATCTCGCGTGTGAGGTGATTAGTTTTCTAAACCTTAGTGGACACAATGAGCATATTGCAAACCTTCTTGAAGATCCTAATGCCGATGTCAGAATCGTAGCTCTAAACACTCTCATCGTTACAGGAATTAAAGATGCAAAAGAGCTAACACATACAAAACTTCTCAAGTTATTAAAGGATCCTAACCCATATGTTGCAATGACAGCATGTGGAGTGCTCATGTATTATGATCCAAGTATAGCAAAATCAGAACTAACAGACTGGGTGTTTCACAAAAACCCCGACTACAGAAGATTTGCTGCAAGTGTGATAAGCCAGTCTGGAGAAGAAGGTATAATCCTTGGAAGCGTGCTTTTGAAAAGTACCTCAGATTCTTTTGTAAAAGTTAATTTGGCATATGGTTTGCTTGGGCACACCAATGACAAAATGGAATGTTGCAAATACATTGCAGAATTTTTGCATACACATAAGCAAAAAATCATGATGGACCCAAGTAAAAATCCCTACTACAAGGTGATTTCTCCAAGCTTTGTGAGGCATACTCCTGAAGTGATCCAGTATCCAGTACTCGTAGATCAACAGATGCGCCTTCACTTATTAAACAAACTCGCGATGTTTAGGTTTCCAGAAGTTTCATCACTTGTAAAAGCTTATTTAAAATCAGAAAGCTTTGGAATGACCTTTGCTGCATCCACTGTTTTGCTTGAAGAAGGAACTGATGAGTCTATCGAAATCATAAGAGAACTTCTTGATGACAAAGATGAAAAAACAAGAGTGCAAGCAGCTCTTGTTCTTGCTCTTTTTGGCTCGGATACAAGAGCTCTTGCCACTCTGCAAAATGCCTATCCAAAAATGGATCGGGACTTTAAAATGCATATTTTAGATGCTCTTGGGCATCTGGGATCTAAAGAGGCGATACCATTTTTAGTGGAGTTATTAGATGATCCCTTTAACATGATGCGCATCATTGCAGCTTCAGCAATCATTCGATGCATATACCATTAGGACACACATGGATAATAGGATAGAACAAGCAAAAGAGTATTTAGAAGAACACGAGATAGATGGTTGGTTACTTTATGATTTTCACAATCTCAATTCGCTTGCTTTAGATTTTTTGGAAATTCCTAAGGGTACTCATATCACAAGACGTTTTTTTTATTGGATTCCAAAAAAAGGCACCCCAATCCAACTTGTGCATTGTATAGAGCCTCACGTTCTTAGTCATTTGCCAGGAGAAAAGAAGACCTATCAAAAATATAAAGATCTAAGAAAACATCTAGAAGAAATGCTGAGGCACTGTAAATGCGTCGCTATGGAATATTCAGAAGAAAATCACCTGCCTTATATTTCCAAAATAGATGCAGGAACAAAAGAGTTTATTGAGAATATTGGACCAACTGTTACAAGCTCAGGCCCTTTTCTGCAGCAGTTCACATGCACGATGGATGACAATCAGATAGACATGCATAAAGAGGCTGCAATATTTGTTGATAAGCTCGCAGACGATACTTTTAACTATATTAAAGAAGGCCTTACTTCTGGAAAAGTTGTGAATGAATATGAAGTGCAGCAGTGGATGCTAAAACAGATGAAAGAAAATGGGTTCACATGGGACTTTGCTCCAACAGTTGCATTTGCAGAACATACAGCAGATCCGCACTATAGCCCAAAAGATCATGAAACTTCAAAAAACCTGAATAAACAGGATCTTGTATTACTAGACATCTGTTCAAAAAAAGATAGCCCAAAAAGTATATACGCAGACATTACAAGGATGGCGATCGCTGCAAACGAACCTACAGAAAAACAAAAAGAAGTGTACGCAATTGTCAGAGAAGCTCAAGAAGAAACCTTTAATTTTATCAAAAGGCGCTACGAGCTAAAAGAAATTGTAAAAGGTTTTGAAGCGGATGAAATCTGCCGCGATTTTATTACCGAAAGGGGTTATGGCGATCAGTTTTTTCACAGAACGGGTCATAACATTTATCAAACAGTACACGGGCCTGGAGCTCATCTTGACAGTCTAGAAACCTTAGATGATAGACCTCTCATTCCTAACACAGCCTTTACAATAGAGCCTGGGATCTATTTCCCTGGAGATTTCGGAGTACGAGTAGAATACGACGTGTTTATTCATAATAACGGCGTGCTTGAAAATACAACAGGTGCCCAAGACACAATCAGGTGTTTATTGTAAGTTATCTTAGTTTCGTTTAATCTTTAAACTCTTAATGTAAATGGATTTGCAAATATGACTGTTACAAGAACAGTTTCAGTATCTCGTATCATCTCCGGAGCTCTTCTAATCGCAGGTACATGTGTTGGAGGAGGAATGTTGGCCTTGCCTGTTGAAACAGGTCCTTCTGGATTCTTTCCTTCTGTTTTAATTATGTTGATTAGTTGGGCGTTTATGACAACAACAGGTCTTCTGATCATCGAAGCAAATCTATGGATGGAAGAGGGCGCTCATTTAATGACAATGGCTTCCAAGTTGCTTGGAAAACCAGGAAAATGGCTCACGATTCTTTTATATCTGTTCATGGGATATGCATCCTTAATTGCATACAATACAGCTGGAGCAAGTCTTCTAGATAGCGCTTTTAGTGACCTCTTTACAAAGGATTTGATGCGTGTTGAGGCATGTATTCTCTTTGCGCTTGTATTCGGAACGATGATCTACTTTGGAACAAGAATTATTGGCATCATAAACACATTTCTTATGGTAGGAATGATTATCGCGTATCTTGTTCTTATGATAAATGGGACAGGAAATATCCATATGAGTTATCTGACTCATAGAAAGTGGAGCTACTCTTTTTACTCATTTCCTCTTCTTCTTGCGACATTTTCCTACCAGATGATGGTGCCAAGCATCACTCCTTATTTGAAAAGAGACCCAAGAGCTTTGAAGATTGCTATTGTGGCCGGAACGACGATTCCATTCGTTGTATATTTAACTTGGCAATGGATTGTTCTTGGAAGCGTTCCTTTGGAAGGGAAAATGGGTCTTCTAGATGCGTACAGGAAAGGCCAGCCTGCTACGGAATCGTTGAGAGCATTTGTAAAAAGCCCTTGGATATCTGTTTCAGCTCAATTTTTTGCCTTTTTTGCCTTAGTTACTTCTTATCTTGGAATTGCACTCGGTCTTAAAGATTTTCTAATGGATCTGTTTTCACTCAAGCATAAGAAGTCGAATAATTTATTTATGGGTCTTCTTGCAGTGATACCTTCGCTCGTCTTTGCTATATTATACCCTAAGGCGTTTCTGCTCGGTCTTGAATTTTCTGGAGGCTTTGGTGATAGCATTTTAAGCGCTTTTATTCCTGTAAGCATGATTTGGATCGGCAGGTATTATAAGCATCATGAAGGGCCTCTGCGAATATTTGGGGGTAAGAAGCTTTTAAGTACCCTTGGTACAATTGCTGTGTTTATCTTTGTCGTTCAGATTGTGAAATTGATATTTCCTCATGAAACATAGAAAAACTACTCGAAAGCTTTTTTCGTGATCTCTTCTATATTTTCTATATTATCCAGAAAGAACTTTTTCGAAATATATGCTCCGGTATCCTTTCTTCTAAAATAGGCCTGAAATGACTCTAGAGACTGAAATGCATCTCTTTGCGCTTGGGGTTTTATTACGAGAGACCCATGGTCCGTGAGTGTCTTTTTGGAGCTTGGATTTTTCAATATATAAAGTAGGTACGCAGCTCTTACTGTCGATAGAAGTTTTCCGTTTGTTTTTGCGTAAGGGTAGTCATCTTCTACCATGTGCTCTATTTTGTAGTATGCAAGGAGGTTTTCTTTTTCTAAACGCGYTCTCTCTGAAGGAGAAAGCTTTATCTGATGTACAAGATCAAATATAAGTTCTTTGGAACTCTTTATTTTATCGCATATCTCTGCGGTCCCTAAAGCCTCATGTTGGATTTTGAGCTCTTTTAGGGCCTTTTTCTCTCTTATAAGAGTTTTTTTGAAGTCCATATTCATATTTTCATCTAAAACGATTTTGTCACTTTCGTTTAGTCTGCAAGAGTTTTTTCTGTGCTGTTCATCAAGGATGCTGATCGCTTTTTCTGATTCTTCGATCTGCAGTTCCCAGAATTCAAATCTTGCTAGGATAGGGATCAGAAAACAAATTGTTTGATCTTCAGCAAGAGTTGTTTGATCATTGATCTTTAAAGTTAATGAAACCCCAAGTGGCTTGAAAAAACGTTCTTTAAATTCCTTTTTGGATAATTGCCTGAGCTCATTTTCTTTGGCTAAAATTTTGTTTAAATTATCCACCTTTAGAAGAGTTCTATGTTCAGCGAATTTCAAAGGATCAAAAAGTAATGGATTTAGTTTATATCCCACGATCGCAAGGCCAACTATAGCTGCAAACAAAAAGGTAGTAGCGTAGACGCCAACATAGATGGCAACAGCCGCCGAGATAGCAGCTGTTGCCACTTGAGCTGTAATTCTTATGGTAGAGTAGAAGGAAGCTCTGGATATCCTGGTAAACCCAAGAGAGATTGATTCAGGCCGGAGATCTTTTACAGCGGTTCTAAAGAACTGCGGGTGCGGTTGCGTCTCTTGCGTGGTAAGTTCTTGTATAACTTCTATAGGTGATCTATTCCAGAGTATACTGTGTGCGATTTGTGTCATATTACTAATGGATAAATAAGAAGTTCGAAATGGTAACATTGACTAGTGAATTATCAAACTAAATAAACAATTAAATTATAATTTAACATTGGTTAAATGATAAATAGATGCCTGTTGC
>NVUU01000071.1 GCA_002402025.1 Candidatus Aerophobota bacterium | reverse complement strand
AAGCGCGTGTTCATGCGGTCAAGCGTGTCGACCAGTTCGCCCAACCGCTGATCCACAATCGAACGGCTGACGTCCGAAGTTGTAAAGACCTCTTGCAGCGTTTCCATCTGTTGAGACATGTGACCAAGTGCTGCCGCCATGCCGCTGGTTTCACCTGTACCTTCTTCGCCAAGCTTTTGCAACGCAGCTTATGAGACCTATTGATATCTTAACGATACAGCATTTGATTATTTCTGGATGGGATGTTGATCGCGTATTTAAGCTTACGATTCAAAGTTTTGATGATGTGCACAACGCGCCAAATGCAGCAGGCCCAATACCTGATAGAGTACCTGAGTTCGAAGACTTTTTCGAGATGACACATATTATGAGGGAATTTCAATTAAGAGGTGCGCTGCATATCGGATCTAGTGTTGTAAAAGTAAATAACGGATCAGGTGACTATACGGACAAAAAAGATGAGGAAAGCTTAAGCGACTTTAAACATAAATTCAATTCTATGAGACTGATCTTTCCATCTGATGAAAAAGACTCAAAAAAGCTTGCAGATCTTCTTGTTGGAACTAAAAGATCTGGTAAGCGTTATGTTTTAGACATTGATCTTGGTTTTAACAAAGATGCTGAAATGGGGCTCATGCCACGATCTGTACTTGGATGTATGTACTATTTAAGTCTTGGTATTATTCCGCCTATACAAGATATAAGCATGGGCAATATCCCACTTGTAAAAGATAAGGATGGTAAAATTTATAACTGGCAAGAGTTGCTTGGCGGTCTCTTTACAGTAAGTTCATCCCAGAGTTATCCATCGAATCCGTTTGTTGCAGTGAAATACCGCGACCACTGGTACTACATAGATAATAATGACATCTGCACGAAGAGAACTTTTGTTCTTTTGCAGCAGTTATACAGTTTACAGTCTAGTGAAGCGAAGACTCTTCCAACGCTTCTTACGATCCCTCTTGGTGGTTAATTTTTACTTAATGGGTAAAAGCAGAAAAACAAGCAGAGCTCTTGCTGTGAAATACTTCGAGCTGGCATGGGTAGAGCGTAAGACTGAATGGATATATGAATTTTATAACGACTTTTAAGGATGGCAAAGTGGTTAAGTTTTGGTCCTATGTCGATTTCTAGGCTATTTTTTCATCAAACTTTCGATTTTCCGAACAAAAGAAGTTTTTCCCTTAAGGTAAGCTTCGATATCCCCATTCTTTGATAGGAGGTCTTTTTTCAAAGTTTCATATTCTTTAGCGACATCTTTATGTTTTCTTAGGTAGTTTCTAAAGAAGAGATGTTTGTGCCAAAAGGGCCCATTGAATTGGACAAGATGCACGTGGAATAGATGGTTACCGTCTTTATCAAGCTTTTGGAAAAACCGTCTTTCTGGGAAAATTTTCTCATATTCTTCAATGTAGTCATAGCCAAGATCGATCATGGGATCTATGCAAAATACATCTACAACATCGAAATCTGCAACGCCCATTAAGATATCTATTGTGGGTTTTGCAGCAAGGCCTGGAATCGCAGTGCTTCCTATATGCTCTGTGTCAAATACCCAGTTATATAGAGGTTTAGAAAGAATTTTCTTTTCTTTATCGAAAAGTTTTGGCCACTCACTGTTGTAAGGGGCTATTTCAAGTGTTTTTGCCATGGGAAGAAAAAGTTATTGTTGTGAAAATCACCCTTTATACAAAATTTCAAAACAAATGAAAACAGTTAATTTTTCACGAGGCAGTAGAAATGCCTTAATTTTTTTCTTAAGAAAAGTGACTAGACAGTTCTAAATCTTGTCATTCCCTTAAAAATGGAATATAATTCTCGTAGAGCGATCAAGAGGTGACATGCGCTATCTATTCTTTGTGATTTTATTAGGTATAAGTATGAATTCATATGGTGAGACTACATTTAAAACATTTGTAAAGGATGTGTTTAATAGATCAGCAGAGCTATATGGCATGGACTGCTGCAACTATTTCAATGATATTGGAAAACGTCTCACGGATGAGATAACCTTAAAAGCAAACGATTGTGTTTTAGATCTTGCAACAGGTACAGGAGCTGCTCTTCTGCCACTTGCTAAAAGAGAGAGGGGAGCGAGCTTCATAGGGATAGATATCTGCGTAAATATGGTTAAAAGAGCGATTCTTGCATCAGATGCTCTTTCCCTAACGAATGTGCGATTTCAGCTCATGGATGCAGAAAACCTTGAATTTGCAGATGAGAGTTTTGATGTTGTGACCTGCTCGCTTGGTCTCTTCTTTTTCCCAGAGATTGAAAAAGCGCTATCAGAGATTTATAGGGTGTTAAAACCTTCTGGGACCTTTGTGATCAGTCTCTTTGATAAACCCGACCAAGAGCACACAATGCTTGCTTTGAGCATTGCCAAAGAGCTTGGAGCAATAGAAGAAGACGAGGCGATCCCTCTTGATGAGGATAAGGCTGATTGCTATATGCTCTCTGCGGGCTTTACAAAGCTACGAAGCACTCCATATGTAGCGCAGCAAAAATTCCCATGTCCGTCTACCTTTATAGAGTCATTCTATGGCCATGGTCTGCGCCATGTGTTAGATCAGCTATCAGAAGATGGGGTTTTAGCGCTTAAAAACAAGCTTATTGCAAGAATCGGCCCGGGGCCTATCCTCGAGTACTATCCTGTGATATACCTCTCATACCGTAAGTAAGAACCTTTCAAAACTATATAATAATTTATTTAATCATTATAATTAATATTTTAAATCAGTGAATGTATTGTAATTAATATTTTAATCATCCGCTGCTGTTTACTAATAATAAAGTTTTTAATATAATGTATACTTTATTTAAATGATTTAACAATAAGAGGAGATAATTATGCCTATAACTAGATCAAATCCTACAGGATTAGCAGATAATGCAAGCGCAATAAGAACGATGATGCTTGCAAATAAAAAAGATGCAGAAAGAGCTAACAAAAGATGTGATCAAATGAGCAGCGATTTTAGCTCATTAAAAAAANCTATAGTTGTTGGCGTTGTGATTGCTGGAATTGCAATTATTGGATTTGCTGCTTTCAGCTATATGGAAAAGCAAGCTAGTGTAGTAACTATTAAAGGTCTTGAAGCTCAACACGCCGCAATATCAAGTGCTCTAGCTCTTTCTAAAAACGACACTGGTAGCGCTTTGGATCTAGTAAGACGACAAGCAACTGAACTTAATTCTAGAACAACAGCTTCTTTTCAAGAAATCAAAGAAGCCATGCTTGAATTACGTGATGACACTGTTAAACAAACAGTAGGTACTTGGATGGGCTTTTTAACAGAAGCTAAGAAAGGAGTAAATTGCGGAAAATTAGTAGATGGTAAAGTGGTTAGAATTGATCTAGCAGAAGCTATCCATCAAGCTGCAAACGCAGCTCAAGCGACTTCAGAAGTAGTAGAATAGATAGAAAATCAATAACAAAAAAAGTGATAGAGAATGGGTGATCCTGGATTAAGACAGATATTTAATGACGTTGCTGGAGGGACAAGAAAAGTTGTATTAGAGCACTTGTCAAAGCATCGTAAAGATTCATCAGATGAAGTATTGTCTATGGATCAGTTAGGATCGCTATTTCCTGGAGCGGATAAGCAAGAACCTAAGCAGGAGCTGACAGATGATCAATTAGCATCTTTATTCCCTGTTCCTGTATCGTTACTCCCTGTTCCTGTATCGTTACTCCCTGTTCCTGTATCGTTAACATCTGATGAACTAGCGGCGAGTTTTGCAACAAGAAATGTAACTACTCATCCAGTAATGGGATTTGGTATTTGTGATGCYTTATCTACTCAAGATAGTCTTCTAACTGTAGCAACAAAAGCAGACAAATTGCCGGGAACAGCCCTTATTGTAACTCAGTCTGAGATAAACTCYATCGCAAAGCCACTAGAAAAACTCCAGTTATCAGATAGAATGTTTGATTGGTTAAAAGGCGATTTTGGAAAACAAGACTGGGTGAAAGAGCAACCTACGTGCCCAGCAGATATATTTACCTTGCTTGAGAATACTCCTGTGAAAAGCAAAGCGCCGAGTAAAGAAATAGTAGAAGAGAGTTTAAATGCAGTTTTTGGACCGCCAATTGGTAGTTGGTTTACGGATTTAGTAGCTAAAGGTGAGCAGTCTTTAAGGGTTCTACCAACTGACCTTGCAGTTGCGAGTCGAGTTAATTTAGCTTCCATACCAAACTATGTGATAATAGATGATAAGGCTCCGAAACCTACTCTTGCTGGACTTCTCTATGAGAGAATTGGTGATCTGAATTTATATGGGAATGGGAAAAGGATACTTGGTCAGTTATATGGTCAGGTTAAAGAGAGTATAAAAAGAGAACTTAATGGAGCTATTGATCTGGGAGCTGCGGGTTTAAAAATTGGAGCAGATGCAGCAGTTGCTGGAGGCAAATTAGCTTATAGAGGAACAGCTGCGGGTTTAGAAATTGGAGCAGATGCAGCAGTTGCTGGAGGCAAATTAGCTTATAGAGGAACAGCTGCTACACTAAATGGAATTGTAACAGCAGCTTCATCTACCGCAAGCTTTGTTGCAAAACATGGTCCTACAGTTGCGAGTGCTGTTGGCCGTGGGATCTCGACTACAGCTGGCGCAGTAGGAAGTGGAATATCGACTACAACGCGCTTTGTTGCAAAACATGGTTCCAATGCGGCATATGCTACCGGAAATGGTTTATCCTCAACAGAGTCACTGAGTGACCCATTAGCTGAAGTTAAGCTAGGAACAAAAAGCTCTGTTATTGACTATGTAGCGAGTCAAAAACCAGAGGCATCTAACTYAGATGGTCCTTCTCTTGATCAATTAAGAAACTTTTTCCCTACTGGAACATCTACGGACAACTCTGATTTTACGACTCTGAGACCTCCAAGTTACGTTACGCTTTTAGTCGAAAATCCAGTAGAGACACAAGCTGAAAATCATGTAGGGAATATCACGACAACTAATAATTCTCATGGAGCCCAAGTAGCTAAATCTGTAAATAAGATAGTAGAAGCGACTGATAATAGTGAAACTCAATCTGTATTTGGGTTTTCTGGAGCAAAATTATTAAAGACAGGAAACTCTGTATCAAATATCGAGCCTATACCAAGTACAACGAAAGGCCCGTATCAAAACCCAGTTACTTTTAAAACACTAACCGGCGAATCAACCCAAGCTGTTTCATTAATAAATGCTCAGCAAGCTCRGGCAAGAGTAGAAGAAACGTTCCTAGTTACTCCAGACTCAAATACAGATATAGGGCCTGTAGTAAATAATCAACCTGTCACAACCTCTTCGCTTAAAGACCTACTAAATAATGTGAAGAGAGGGACAAAAGGGACTGTAATCGATTATTTAGCTGGCAATAAACCCCAGCAAACAACCTCAACTGATGGTCCTTCACTCGAAAAAATTAAAACACTATTCTCAAAGAAATACAATATACCTGTAGACATCTCTTCACAAGTGATCGTTGAAACCCAAGTCATAGGAGACCCGGGAACAGTATCTATAGTGCATGAGACTGCTTTAGCCTTGCCAAAATCAAGTGGGGAAGTCGGGGTTTTAGGGGAGAATCAACCTGTAACAGTTTCTGTGCTAAGAGACTTATTTAATGGTATCAAATCGGGAACAAGAAACGTTGTAATTACATATCTAGCAGATCAAAAGTCTACGCAAGTTTCCACAACCGGTGGCCCCTCTCTTAAGGAATTAAGGATACTATTTTCAGATCGTGATATCCAGGTGATAGTTCCTGCTTCTTCAGGTTTTGAAATTCCTGTTATAGGAGATCAGGGATCCCCTACAATACTGGGTGAAACTAGTTTGGCACTTCCAGAATCGAATGGTGAGGTAGGAATTGCTGGAGAAGAGCAGCCTATAACGGTTTCTGTTCTAAAATATATATTAAGTAAAGTAAAGGCAGGAACAAAAGACGTTGTTGTTACTTACTTAGCTGGTAAAAAGCCTACAGCAACATCCTCAACAGGTAGTCCATCTCTAGAAGAAATAAGAATACTATTTTCAGAAGAAGGTGCTAATGTGATACAGCCTTTGTCTTCTGGCGCTGTGATTCCCGTAATAGATTCTGCTGAGGTTGGTTTTGTGAGACCTCAAGGTAGTCAAATAAGAAGTCTGCTTGAAGAGATAAAGAGAGGAACAAGAAAGGCTGCAGCTGATTATATTGCGAATCACAAACCCCCAGAAACAACCCCAACTGATGGTCCTTCTTTGGAAGATCTAAAGCCATTATTCTCTGGAGAACGAGAAATGACTGTGATTACTCCCGATAAAGTATCACCAGACTTTAATGAGGCTTTGAATACAAAAACTACTGCAGCGAATGTGATTCAAGCTGCAAGCTCACAGGTTAAGCTCAAGTTAAATAAATATATCAGGGTTGTGCATCCGGCAGGAAGCGCTTTACCTTTAACGACTTCTGCACAATTATTAGCTGTGAAAGACTTAAAGGCAGCAGCAGCAAGGATAGTCCCTAAANCATCTCCAAATGACATAATGAGTATTCTTACTCGTGAAGAAGGGTCATTTGATACTGTGAAGAAAGCAGCAGGAAAAGCATTAAAATCAAGCCAGCCAACAACACCAAATACATTTCAAAGCTTTKKMWWCAMMGRKSMAKYMMCGAMWSCKSYSCRWRYYSKTRMTYMWRGWSRAKAWSNGGAAAKWKTKMYYRWGGARYMRAWAGMYMMSYSGATTTTAGCTATTGGACTTACTCTACTGACCTTATATGTAGGATATAAGCTTTATAAGAGATACACACAATCAGATAGAATAAAAGAGCTAGAGCTGTATACCGAAACGTTATCTGAAATTTTAAACGGTGATAAAGAGTTCAACGATGCGTTCAGGATAGTGAGAAATGGACATGCATCTCRAGAGCTTTTTGCAAAAAAGAAGAAAGTGAAAGCGTACTTCTCAGCTGCAAATTTTATGAGAAAATCAAGAATAAAAGATTTCATGTTTATGAAAAATAAAAAAGCTTTTAGACCTGAGCTTGTGAAACATCTCGCGGAAAAGAAAGCTGAGCTTAAAGCTTTAAAATCAAGAGTAACAGTAGCAACAGTTACATCAACACTTGGAAGCCTTTTTTCAAAACTTGGTAATACATACGGTTTCCCAAGACTTGTATAATATCTAATGAAAAAAAAGCCCTCCTCTCGGAAGGCTTTTCTACTTTAGCTATCAAAGCTATAGCTACAGCTGCTGGAAAAAAGTAGCCATCAATGATTGGTAGTCGTAAAGGACCTGAATGTCACCTAAAGGCATATCGTTTAGGGATTTGTAGTAAGTCACTGGATTTCCGATATCGATGTTATCGTGTTCTTGGATAGATCTTTAATTTAAAAGCTTAATGATAAGTACTATATGATATTGTTAAAACAATTTCTTTACATTAATTAAATTTATGGGTATACTAGACCTAAGGACCTATCTTACATATKMGCYNAAACRYCWWGMATNAWGAANNGGTCACAAAATATCGAGCTTTTAAGAACCAAAGACACATTGCGTACCGACACCGATCTTAAAACTCATAACGAYTCTATACCTACCTATGTTCTAACCCAACATAAGTTACGCATCCTCCCCAGGGTGCGATTTTTTTTTACCTAAATGGGTTAGGATTTTGACTTCTCAAGTCACTTATAAGTAAGTGTTTAGGGAAGGGTGTTTTTAAGTGACTTAATAACAGTACGATAGACTTTTTTTGAAATATTTATTTTACAATAATTGTTATTATTGCTATACTAGATACAAGGACCTATTAGCTTAAACGCCTTGCATCAAGAATAGGTCACAAAATATCGAGCTTTTAAGAACCAAAGACACATTGCGTACCGATACCGATCTTAAAACTCATAACGATTCTATACCTACCTATGTTCTAACCCAACATACATAAGTAACGCATCCTCCCCAGGGTGCGTTTTTTTTGTCTATTTACGATCTCCAAGCCTCATGGGTGATTTTTAAGGGCTATTTTAGGCCTTATTTTAGATAAGACCTCTCCCTTTATGCTTCTCAAATATTACCTCCAATTAAGCAGGCTATTCACCTCTAAATGTTACTTCTGTAACAATCATATAGTTAAACACTTAGTAAAAACAGCTGTTTTGTAGACGTTTACATTATTTATAATTAATATTTGAATAATATCCATTTGATTGGTATAATTTCCGTAGGGAGCAGGGGAGTCTATAGCTTTTAGAGCAATAAAAGTATTCCAACCAAAGACAGCTTTTTACGACTTAGGATAGGCAAAAAAATTAAGTGCGCCCTAGTTGCTTTTAGTAAACAACACAATAATAAGGACAAGGCAGTATGAGTACCATTATTGATATAAGAGATTACTTTGAAGAAAGCGAGCTTTCTTTATCTAAAGAGGAATTAGAAGATATCGTAGAAGAGGTGACAGAAAATCTTAAAGCTGAATTTGACCTTAAGGATTTCATTCGAATACTTATGAGAGAGTCATTAAGTTAACCTAGGAGAGAGTAGCTCTAGCAATAATGATATTATATTATTTATCAGTTAGGAAGTAAATGAGTAGTATGTTCATTGAAAATAGCTATCCTTTAGAAACAGCCCACAGCGATACATCAGAAAAAAATGTTCCCGATACAGTTTTCTTAAATTGGGAATCTCATATGCAGAGTATTTATCCCAAATACACCAAGATGCCAATATACATGCTGTAGATGGCATTTTGTATGAGGGAATGGACATCCACTTCCCGTTCTCAACGCAAATAAAGAGCCTTTTGTAAGATGTTCTGTCAGTCCTTCTATAGACTCTTATAAAGATGTGAGGGTGAATTAAGTGCGCCTTCTTGAAATTAAAAAATATACTTGATAAACTGAGTATAAGAACGTTTGAAAAAGGTTTATTATGCCTGTACGTATAGATGGAAACACCCCCATAGTCCCACCTGACGGTCCTTCGGATGCTTCAGCTGCTGATAAGGAAGAAAGCAGAGTCGTAAAAGGGACTGTTGCTGCCGCCAAAAAGGCTTTAGAAGCCGCTTCCCGTGCAGATCTGCAAGGCGTTAAGGGGAAGTCTCTTAAAAAAAGAAAATCGGAAGTTGTAGGTACGTTGAATCAAGTAGCGAAAAGCTACTTGAATGAAAAGGCTGAAGTTAACGTAAAGGGTCACTACGAAGAAAGACTTCGAAATGGGTTAAGAAAACATCTTAGAGCAGCAAAAGCAAGAAGCGATAAACGCTTTGAGAAAACCTATGCTGCATTTTTAAGAAATTTAGGAGCCATAAAAGGTGATCCTGACAGAAAAAATAACGTCAAAGAAATGCTAAGAGAGCTTTATCAGGAGATGACTGCAGGCTCTGATAGCGGAAGGGGAACTAGTGATTCTGGTAGCTCCTCTGACGGAGGCTCTCCGCCACTTTTCTAAAAAGTATTCACAAAATATCAGATGATTTAGCAGCATGTTTAATGAGCGCCGTTAGCATCGCAACTTGCAGTTTATCGATTATAATAGGATTCTATTCCAATATTTTTATTAGAAAACTAACATAACATTGATTATCAGACGTTGGTGTTGTGTATGAAAGAGAGATGATAAGGGCTGGCTATAGTGAGCATCCTTTTTAAGCATGAATCCTAAATTTTTGGTTTGGTATAATCTACAGAATAACTCTTCTTTTAGGCTGACTGATGCTTTCTATTTTTCTTTACAACGAGACCTAAAGAATTGGCTTTACGATAACATGGGATCGGTCCACGGGTCTTGAGGTTTTGGCTATCTCATTCCAGTCAAGAATAGCCAAAACCTCAGCCTCTCCCCCCTAGAATCTATGAGTATATTCTCGTGACTTATTTGAGTAGGCGCAAGATCCTGAAGTGTTGCATGTTTTGGTGCGAGGTGAGGATTAGGCGGATATGTCAACTCCAATGATGATAGTGTTTGCCTAGTGAATAACTGGGAGGAGACTATTTCAGTCGGAGATGTCCTACGTTCATAAGATTCTAATCATGGTTTATCGAATATTTTTTAGCAGATGCAGCTATCCCTTTGATACTGCAGCATTTCTTATGTGCGTGTATGTATTAGACATACATTTTGGGATGCTAACCATAATAACCTTATTTTTTAGACGCTTTTCAAATCTAGTTCTATTTCCAACCTATCTAGACCCTCACTCCCTTTCCATAAACCCTTGACTTTGCGTTCTCCGTTAGTTCAGTGCTTACCCGAGCGTAAGTTTGATAACTTTACTTTTGTATGAGGCAAACTACTGGCACAATTACAGAGTACTCGTAGAAACAGCCTTTTCAAAGA
>NVUU01000070.1 GCA_002402025.1 Candidatus Aerophobota bacterium | reverse complement strand
CATTGGAAAAAAAAAGAAGACGTACCTTCAAACTCAGATATTAGTAATGAGCTTTCGAAGGATTTAAAACGACGAGGTATGTCATTTATAGGAACAACAATTATCTATGCATTTATGCAGGCTGTAGGAATGGTGAATGATCACTTGGTAAACTGTCCATACCGTTAAACTCCAAAGACAAATGAGGCATTTTGAGAGGTGATCTTTGCGAAATCTTCCAAGGAAACCCCCTTTAATATAGCCAGCATCTCAGCCGTCTCCTTTAGATAAGCAGGCTCATTGACTTTTCCCCTCTTAGACTGGGGGGCAAGATAAGGGCTATCTGTCTCAATTAACATCTGATCAAGAGGCACGTAGGACGCGGCCTCTCTCAAACCCTCTGATTTTTTAAAAGTAGCGATCCCAGAAAAAGACACATAATAGCCTCGATCAAGGGCTTTTTCAGAATTTGCAAATTCTGCATCCGCTATCTCAAAAAGATCATCAAAAGCATCGCGGCAGTGAATGACCACAGGAAGGTTCGTCTCTCGTGCAAGATGAAAATATTTGATAAGAAATTTCTTCTGCAAACTTTTCTTCGAATGCTCATAGTAATAGTCTAACCCTGTTTCTCCAACAGCAACAAGACTTCCTTCTTTGGCAAGTTTTTCAAAGTAAGGAAAGTGTTCTTCTCCTTCTTTCTCTACATCGTGCGGCGTTGTTGCACCTATGTTATGGATATAGTCGTGCTTTGCAGCGAGCTCGATTCCTCTTTCTGCTGTTTTAATATCCGTGCAGATATTAAAGATACGATTCACACCTGCATCTTTTGCTCTTTTTAATATCTCTTCAACATTTTCATACAAAGTGTCAAAAGTTAGATGTGCATGGGAATCTGTAAACATAGGTAGCCTTCTCGTAACAAAGAAGAGAAGCTTATCAAAAAAGTTTCTTTTTTGAACCTACTTCTTTGCTGGTCTTCTCAAAGGTTCATTCCTACTCTTTGGTTTGTCTTTTTGGGGTCTTGTTCTTTGGTTTGAGAGACATTCAGGGTTTTTACACTTAATAATATATTGTTTCTCACAAAGAGGACAAGGCTTTGTAACCCTAAGTGAATGCGATAATAAATAGTAGCCTCCACAATCAGAAAATAGTGAATTAATCGGAGCAAACCCCTCTTCTCTAAGATCAAGGTACATTCCATCGTTTGTGAGTACAATATTTTCTAAATCCACATAAGTTTTCCCCCCTTTGACATCCATATCAGCATTTGATAGCATTTCACTTGTTTTTGTTTCTTGATACCAGGTATTTGTGGCATCATTTGAATGACACATACAAGTGACAATCGGGAGTATAAAAAGCATGAAGATTCTAAACATAATGACTTCTCCTTTAGGTAGAGTTAATAAACTATCTGGCATACTAAGAATTCCTTTCTTTTTTCTTCTACTATTATTTCTTATTACTTCTTGTAATCAACCTTCCAACCTTTCTTCAAAGTATCACTTATCTGCAGAAGATCAAAAATGGATGGAAAAATTTTTTTATGATTTTATTGTGATAGAAGRWGGMGCTTACACACTTTGGGGTTCAAAACCTGTTACYGAACTCGWKCTYWRMCATTAYACKRAASWWGARTGGGARRRRATTAAMAARARCCWGTCTCAAGATTTTTTAGATGGAAGTTTTGTAAAYAAGARATACGACTTTCCTGAGAACTTTGAGAAGTGGGAAAAAATAAGCAMTCGGTTTCMCATGAAAAAGTATCTTCTTTTTAGAGCRCRCTATGATCCAGATGAGAAATTTTCTCTTGTTTAYTTTGTTGATATACTRAAAACAGCAYTAGTTATTGAAAACCATTACGATCTCTTTAAAAAAGAAGTCGGTTACGATTTTATTCCTCTTGAAGTCGTGCTTGAAATGCCTGATAAAAAATCAAAGTTTTGGAAGGATATAAATGCATCTGATAACGGCTCTCTTCTGTGGGGTATTCTTTTTGGCTATGGAAAAGAAAATGCTATCGCATTTCACTGGAAATATTTCTGTGACTCTCAAAAATGCGAATCCTACCTAGACTCTTATCCCTCAGGTTCCTCAAACCCAACCCATAAGGGAATGATTGAAATCAGTTTAAAAAACATGMRAATACCWCCCTTYGCTTCYTTTTTTAGYGATGAYCCATATATTGAARYATATAAAAAAGAACGGAAGAAGATTAAGAAGATTTATAAGAAAGGCAAGTTTTTATCGATAACTTTGGATCGACTCACAGCGTCAAAAGAATAGCGTCTCTTGACAAATAGCTTTTTTATCCCGTATTACGTATGGTGATATCCACTATGAATCTTAAACAAAAGCGAAGCTAATGCCAATTGCTGCCATGAGTACTTTTACAAGCGCCTACATGAGTGCAGACTTTTTTGGAAAACTGATCTTCCTTGGCCTGTTTATCCTTTCTTTTCTTTGTTGGATCACACTTGTTTATAAGATCTGGATGATCAAGCAGGTAAAAAAAAGCTCCGTGAAATTTTTCAACTCTATTGATAAACAAAAAGAATCCATTTTAAATCTTAGCTTGGATCACCTTCCACAAAAGCCACATAAAGAGCTCCCGCATCCTTTTGCTGAGATTTTCTCAACACTAAAAGACAAGACTCTAGAGATTTTGGAAAAAAACCATTTCTTCATCCATAAAGCAGAGTCTAGTGTCCCTCTTACTTCTGTTTATCTATCAAGAGCTGACATTGACCTTGTTGAATCGCACCTGCAAACAACGATCGTGAACCAAAAAGAAGGGCTTGAGAAAAACCTCTTTGTTCTTTCAACGATCACAACACTTGCACCTTTTCTTGGACTCCTTGGARCAGTATGGGGTATTTTAGTGACATTCTCAGGTCTTCAAGCAGGAGGAAGCTTTTCCTCAAACAATATGATCCTAAGTGGTCTATCTACAGCACTTGTCACAACAGTACTTGGCCTGCTTATTGCAATCCCCTCTTTGATCTCTTATAACTATCTAAGGCAAAGCATAAGAGGATTTAGTTCTGAGATGGAAGACTTTGGACATCTGCTACTATCTACAGTAGAATTGCAATACCGCAAGGTGGATGTAGAGGCATGAGAAAAAGGTTTTTAAAAGCCCCTCATGAAGAAGAGAGTAGCGATTCTCTTATGAATCTCACACCTCTTATTGATGTTGTCTTTGTTGTCCTCATTACCTTTATTCTGATAGCGCCGCTTTTAAAGCTCGATCGTATTGACCTTGCTCCCGCAGCTACAGAAAAAAAACAATCATCTATTCCGATTCAAAACAGAAACTGCATTACTATACGTGTTTTTGAAGATGATCATATCACGATAAATTCAAGAGGTGTCACAGAGAACGATCTTCTTGCCGTACTTATCAGTCTAAAAAAAAACCATCCCCAGGAAGTGCCAAGACTTTTCCACGATAAGAAAGCGACTTTTGGTGCTTATCAAATCGTGAAAAATGCAGTAGAGACTGCGGGCTATGATGAGATGGACATTCTCTTAAAACCTTAAAATTTTGCACATGAGAAAACACGTAGAAAAATTTCTAGCTCTCCAGTATAGATCTTCTAAAGAGAAGCTGAAAACGTTCGTTAGAACAAGGCCTTTCCTTGCCGGGGCAATCCTGCTTGTTCTTGTTTTTCATCTTTCTCTTTTCACCTACACCCTATTCAAAAAGACCTACAAAAAACTTCCAGCGCCAAAGAAGCTTATTGTGAAAACTTTTGTGATGCCTGAGACCAAGATAACCGAAAAGGTCATCACAAAATCTGTGATACCCAAAACAAAAAAAGTGACAATACCGATTAAAAAGGTAAAAAGAACACAGCAAGTAAAGAAGACAAAAAAAATCGTACAAGTAAAAAAGCCTACTGACAAAAGAAAAAAGCTCATTCAAGATCTGCAAACGAGCATTGCAAAAATAGAAACGAAGCAGCTGAACACAGCAACGGCCGCAGTTACAATACCAAAACCTATCTCAGAGCTTAAAGCCAATCACTATGAGATCAAAACAGAGACAAAACTCTCTGATGGCGAAGAGAGTGTCGCACACTATACCAATCTTCTTGTGAGCCATTTAAAAGACACACTGTCTCTTCCAGGATATGGAACTGTAAAGCTAAAACTCACACTAAACAGTTCCGGTATCATCGAAAATATGATCGTYTCTGCTTCTGATTCAGAAGTAAACAGAATGTATTTAGAAAAGCACCTTTCTGATCTTTTCTTTCCAAAATTCACAGATGAGCTTGCTGGCAAAAAAAGCCATACATTTTCCCTTACCTTCTGCAGTAATT
This sequence comes from Candidatus Aerophobota bacterium, assembly GCA_002402025.1. Lineage (GTDB taxonomy): Bacteria > Chlamydiota > Chlamydiia > Chlamydiales. The sequence goes on along the minus strand of NVUU01000070.1, from coordinate 6,024 downwards.
AGACAACGCTTTAGATAGAGCCCCTAACAGAAATCCATCTAAAGCGTTGTGATATAACTTAAAGAAAGCTAACTTTAAAAAAAAACTTAAGACTACAAAAGGGTATCGATATGAGAAACAAAATCAAAAAGTATACAAGAAGCATTTTTTATATAGGAGCCCTTACTTGTTTATGTTTTATCCTTTCAGGGTGCGACCCAAACACCCCTTCTACTAACTTGCAAAAAGCAAAATTTAAGAGTACCAACACAAACCAATCCAATTTCTGGGCAACGTGTAATATCATGAATACTACTGTTAGACTGGAGTATGGACAAGCCCCTGGTAAGCAAACACCAATAAACTTAACAAACAGCATTACTTTCGGAAGTAACCTTGAGCAAGCAACTCTTCTTACAGACAACAATCTATTTGTATGCGCTTGGTTTGATGTGGATGCTCCTGCTGACCTTTATTACTTTACGGCGCAGTTAAATAATGCACCTGGAATTCCTCCTGTAATTTCTTCTATAAAAACAATTACCCTTGGAGGAACTGGTTTTGAGATCATCAGGCTCGCCAAGAACCCAAATGGATCCGTCGCATTATTAATTGCCAACCCCTCTGATCTTTTTTCAGAAATCGGCTCCGTATATAGGCTTGAAGGCACAACTTTTGGCACTCCCATTGCCCTAAGCGCATACCCTGGATTTAGTGTCGACGGCATTGATAATATTGGCATGGTCATGGACAGTTCAGGAAATATTTTAGTTGCCTTGTCGGGTTCGCTTATGAGTTCTCCCACGGGGGAGATTGCGTACCAGTTTATTGTAGGAAACACTCCCCAGACAATCGCTGCCTTTGAAAAAGCAAGCTATACAAATGGCATATCACTTACCAACGTGGAAGCGTTTGGCAATGATTTTTATATTGCCTTTGCGGATGGAAAAAGCAATATAAGTGGCTTCACAACAAACATGACTCTGCTTGCAACTTCTAGTCCCTCTGACCCTTTCCTTTCTATCTTTTCCACCTCAGGGGGAGAAGCAACACCCAGTTTTGCAGATATGATAACAAATGATAGCGAAGTAAGATTTTACTACGCTGGTGCAATATTAAGTACTAGCAATCTTAAAGCAACGTATATGTTAGTAGATTCCAGCAATGGAGGGTTTTCCGTTACAGGGCCTAAAAATACCACTAGCCAGACGCTTGACGGTGAAACAGCTAGTGCCATTCTTACACGTGATAAAATCAACAATGGAAATCTTGTAGCTTATTATTTTGAAGGCTCTTTGAAGTTCGTATTGGGAAATATCGCAACAGGAGAAGTTGGAAATGTGATTACTCTCGATCCCAATACCGTCACAAATCTTCAAACAGTTCTTACTCCTGATGGGTTTGTCATAACTTCTTGGGTAGATTCAAATGGGAGTTTCCAAAGCGTCGAAATAGATTCCTCTCTTACTTTTGGATTAACACTGAGGGAAACTCTTCGTAAATATTCTCGAATGAGGATTCTGAAAGGGTTCCGGAATTAAATAACCAGAACATTTTACAAGAAAGGGTCGCAAATTTTGCGACCCTTTCTTCTTTAGTAACTAATACGGTTTTAGAAATTGGTATCTCCAATAACTTTCCAGGGAGCCGCTTGTATTTCGAAGGATCCATTCTTGAATGGTCTCTTCAAGGTTATATCATTTGTACAGTCGCCAGGATAATTTCTATGGTTGGCACCATAAACGCAGTAACCAGCAAGAAGGACTCTACAGGTAACGCTTGAAAAATTGGCCTCGCTCCAATGGAGAAGTTCAGGATGCATGAAGAGCATGTCACCGGGTTGCATGCTTAATGCTTCAATGTCACATCCATGCTGCTTTGGATAACTTTTCTTATCTATGACCAAACCTCCATTTTCTTTAGACATCGGATCGATTGCGACGATACATACGGCATAACTTCCGTTTCCACCTACATCTTCCCAAGCGCTATCAAATTGCTTGCGATATCGTATATCTCGGTGTTTCACAAAGGCAACGCCATCATCTGGAACTTTTAGGATGATACTGAGACACTAGCTGCTCAATTGCATCTGTATTAAGAAGTGCAAAAAAAGTCTCTTTCATTTTTTTTGAGCTGAGTACTTTTTGAAAGTCAGGCTCTAATGATTCACATCCCACAAATCTTCTAATGGAAGGAGGTTTTCCTTGTTCTTTTGCAAAAACAATCTGAGCTCCCTCGATATAGATCTTTTGATCGTGATCTGAAAAAGGATAAATCTCCTTATCAAGTTCACTTAGAATTCTGTCTAGTAACAAAGAGCTTTTTTGATCAATTAGTCCTAGGTCTTTTTCTGTAAGAGCATTTCTTTTTACAAAAAATCCTTCTTTGTAAAAAGTGTCTATTTCATCTTGTGTAAGATAAGAAGAAAAGAGTGAGCAGTAGAAAAGAAGCGTTGCGAATAGCAAGTAGTTTTTCATGTATCAACAAGGAATTTTTGACYTTATGAGAGGCAGGGGAAAGCCCTCTCAAACCCCAGTGTTCAAAAGTCCCATGAAACACGGTAAGGTGACATAATAACATTGTTCTGACATCTGAAAGAAATCTCTTGTACATTTTAGGTTTTAAGAATACCCTTCAAAGGAGGATGTCGGGGGCTTAATGAAATTATATCACTTGCAGCACATTGTGCCATTCATAGCTCATTCAATTATTCCTTTACTTCTTATAGCATTCCTGTGGCGTAACCCGAAGTTGTCAATTAAGTCTTGGCTTTTCAAAGTCTCGTTTACAGTGCTTTACCTCCTTGATTTGCATATCTCTGGATTTTTGCTAGTTTATGCTCTAGGATATCTTGGTAGTTATTTTATTCTAATCCTACTCATTCTCTCTATCCCAGGTTCTTTTGTTCTGCTAATGAAACACAGAAAAAAACTCACTCCTCAAGCCTGCAGTAAGACGAAAATAATAAGAGGGAAGATTGTCAGCTTCTTGCTAATTATCACTGCTCTTTTCCTCAGTTGGGAGGTGTTAACTGCCATTAGTGCTTCTCGAATTCCAACAAATTTATTTCAACTCAAGTTTCCATTAGAAAAAGGTGCCTATCTTGTCCTCCAAGGAGGAGGAAGTATTCTGATTAATCACCATTATCCTGTAAGGGCTCAGAGATTTGCACTAGATATAGTAAAGTTAAATAAGTGGGGATTGAGGTCAAAAAAAATATTCCCGTCTGAGCTAAGTGATTATAATATTTATGGAGAAGAAGTTTTTGCCCCTGTAACTGGTAAAGTTATCAAATTAGTTCAGAACTGCCCAGATAGGAATTTCAATGCTACTTCATCTTTCGGCCCCGCAGGGAATCATGTATTTCTCCAGACGAATGACCATGCAATTGTTTTTGCCCATCTTCAGAAAGGAAGCATACAAGTAAAGGAAGGGGAAAGTGTACATGAAGGTCAATTAATTGGAAAAGTGGGAAATTCAGGTAATTCAACAGAACCTCATCTTCATATTCATTCCATAGCTTTAAACGACGATGGTGAATATCTATATGAAGCCGAAGGTATTCCAATGCTCTTCGACCAAACTTACTTGGTTAAAAATAAAATCTACTTAGCTAATTAATTTTAACCTAATCTAATTTGTCTACGAATACGAAACCTTGTTATTTAGAAAATTTCAGATATGTTTTTGTGATTTTGACTTACGTCGACATCATAATGTTTCTCAAGAATCGTCAGAATAAGTTTGATGCATGGGGGCACATCTACCATTGTATTTCCATGAAGCACTTGGGGAAATAGAAACTCACTTTCCTGTCTATTTAGGATCTCAAGATACGTATTATGTTGGGACAATAAAAGGAGTTGGAAAAATTTRCCAACAAACCTTTATAGACTCTTACTCTAGAGTAGCAGAAGCAAAACTTTTATAACGGCAGCAGATATTTTAAATGATCGAGTATTACCTTGGTATGAAGAGGAAGGAGCCGAGCCCTCTCAAACCTCAGTGTTTAAAAGCCCCATGAAACACTGGAAGGTGACATAACAACATTGCTCTTCATTGGTATTGACACATCACTATTGTAAATATAGAATATCCTGCATAATTTTATGAAAATATAGGAAGAGTTTGTAAAAAAACTCTTTCAAGATAGGTGACTATATGAAGATTCTTACAACTATTTTATTTTTCTTTTCTGCATGTCTTTTTGCAGAAGATGAAATCATTGTTCATTTAAATAGATCAGAGCCTCTTGTTCCTCTTTACCTTGGAACTTTTGACACTACACAATCTTCTTTAAAAACTGAGTACATAGCAAAGCTTGAAGGTGTTTTACGTTTTGATCTTGATTATTCAGGGCGTATGGAGATCTGCGGCAGGCACCATGAAAAGGAAGCTCTCCTTCTTCTTGAAAACAAAAAAGAAGGTTTTGCGCATAGTATTTGGAAAAGAGATCATATTAGCTATGTTGTTTCTGCAAATGTCGAAGCAGACAATTTGAATATCTCTGTATTCTCTGTGGATTTCCAAAAACTCAAACACATAAAAAATATAGGGCTCTCTGGAGACCTCGCAAAAGACAGGCAATCTATCCACCTACTCTCTGACCACATCCATAAAATCTGCTTTAATAAAGAAGGGATTTCTACAACCAAAATTCTTTATACAGTGCAAGTTCCCAATGAAAAGAAAAGTGAGAATAAATATCTCTCCCATATTTGGGAATGTGACTACGATGGTCACAATGCACATAAGCTCACTGAAGATCCTAAATACTGCATCACTCCTATCTACTATCCAAAAAGCAAACATAAACCTCAGCAGTTTTTGTATGTCACTTATGAAAATGGGCCTTCTAAAATTTATATCTCAACTATTGGAAATCACAAGCCCGAACCTTTCATCAAGCTAAGAGGAAATCAACTTCTTCCAACGATTGCAAAAGACAACTCAAAAATTGCATTTATTTGCGACGCTGGAGGAAGAGCCGATTTATTTGTGCAGCCACTTCATTCAGAAAGAGGCCTTCTTGGAAAACCCATACAAGCATATTCTTTCCCCTCTTCTGTGCAAGCTTCTCCTTCTTTTTCTCCTGATGGAAAAAAAATCGCTTTTGTTTCAGATAAAGAAGGCACTCCAAAAATTTATCTTATCGATACACCACACTACAAAAAAGGCAGAAAACTTCCTGACGCTGTATGTTTGACAAAAATGAACAGAGAAAATACATGTCCTAGTTGGTCTCCAGATGGCACTAAACTTGCGTATAGCGCAAAAACGAAGGGAACGCGCCAAATTTGGATCTATGATTTTGATACAAATGAGGAGCGTCAACTCACAAGTGGAACAAGTCACAAAGAAAATCCTTGCTGGGCACCTAACAGTTTTCATATAGTGTTTAATACGGCAGATGCTGCCTCATCGGAGCTGCATCTTGTAAACTTGAATCAGGATAAAACAATAAAAATATCTAATGGTCCTGGTAGAAAGCATTATCCATCGTGGCAGCCGTAAGAAAGTAGGGTTTTATATATAGCCCCCGACATAAGTGAGGGAACAATTATGCGCTTTAGATTTTTATTACCTTTATTAACCTTAACTCTTTTGAGTTTGACATCTTGCAATAGATCTTCTGGATCTACATGGGAAGATGTCAAAACACTTGGGCGTTACATCCAACGTAGTTCTCGTATGCTTTTCAAAAGCGATGCTGATTCTAAGTTGATATCAGATCGTGAAGAGTTTTTTGAACCTATGGAAGATGAATTTATTCCACTCAATCAAAGTGAAATGCTCGCAGCAGAAGGAGCTCTGTCAAATTCACGAGACGCTCCGGAAAGAGTAATCGCAAGTGCTCACGAAAGAGATATTCCAAACATTGAATCTTTCAAAAACCCTACAAACGAGCTCGCAAATATCTTTAAGCTTGTACATTTCCATACAGATTCTCATGTTCTACAAGAAAGAGAATTTCAAGCAATCGTTGATAACATTTCAAAGCATATGAGAAAGAACAAAGACCTATATGTCTTTGTCCTTGGA
>NVUU01000069.1 GCA_002402025.1 Candidatus Aerophobota bacterium | reverse complement strand
TCATCTTAAAGTTCTTTATAGAAGAAGAGATGACAGCTACGGGGTGATTTCTCTTGATAAAGAGTCAGAGTGATTCACTCATCTATGATCAAATCAGAGGCTACTTTGTAAAAAAGAGTCCAGAGGAGATTGTGAGACAAAACATCTTATCTAATATGATAAAGCGTCTTGGTTACCCCAAGGCGCTTCTTTGTGTAGAAAAGAGCTTAAAAGATCTAAGTGCGGATAATATTAAAAGATCACAAATCCCAAGTAGAAGGGTAGATATCCTCTGCTATCTAAAAAAAGAGTTAAAACCTCTTCTAATCATCGAGTGTAAAGCAGAAGTGCTCTCAGATAAAACCATCAGCCAAGTGATTGGTTATAATAAGTATGTTGGAGCGCCATTTATTGCGATTGCAAATATGGACACAATACTTACTGGGTTTTATGATGAAGAAAGAAAGAACTATCGTTTTATAAAAAGCCTTCCCTCTTATGAAGACTTAAGTAGGCATGCACTTGTCAGATAACATGTTTGTAGCGAATCTAAAACAACTCTCAGTAAAAAATCAGCCACTTGTACTGAAGTTGCAGATGGCAACCAAGAGCTCAATCACTTCAGTTAGTTTGTTAAAACCGCAGGTTAAGAAAACAACAGAGGCTGCCATTTTCTATGACATCATTGATGTGGATAGAAAATATCTATGTAGCTTTCTTGATCGTGATAAAAATCTTTCTGTTTATGCCTTTTGCAAAGTAGGGCCTTCTTTAAGAGCTCTCTTTGAAAGTGAAGAGTTAAAAGAGCTTTTGCAAAATGAGAGATTTTTCCTTTTAGAAAGACCAGCAAACGAATGGGAGTTTATCGCATTTGCAAGAAAGGTTTTTCTAAAGAGATTTGAGATATTGATAGAAATGAAGAGTTCTTTAGAAAAGGCATTCAAAGAAGAGTTAACAACATGCCTTGAACAAACACTTCTTTGTTTCTCAGACTTTAGAGATTTTGGAAAAAGCGTTTTAACAAATGTTTTACAAAACGCAAAGACTCTGCAAAAGAACTTTTGCGCAAGTTCTCTATACGGCGCTTTTAAAGATGTCCCGGCACTTATTTGCGGTGCGGGATCTTCATTAGATGTGCAAAAAAGTTGTATAGAAGGGCTACAGAATAAAGCTTTGATTTTTGTTGGAGGCTCATCCATTGCTTCTTTTACGAAAGAAAGCCTACCGTTTCATATTGCAGGTGCGATCGATCCGAATGTCCCAAAGGAAAGGTTTTCTTCCATTGCTGCTTTAGAAAAACCTTTTTTCTATAAATTAAGATCAGATCCTTTTGTAAAAAATCTCTTTTGCAAGGAAAAATTCCTTTCGCCACCAAGTGATGGATATCCTCTTGAAGAACATATTTATAAGATTTTTGCAGAAGAGAGTTTTTTAGAAGATACAGGGTCTACCGTCGGGAACTATTTGGGCGCTCTTGCAGCAAGTCTTGGCTGCAATCCGGTTGTTTTAGTAGGCATGGATGGAGGTGCTTTAGAAGGTAAAGAATACGCATCAGGTGTCATAGACACGGGTGTCTTAGATACAAGTATCATAGATGATAAGTGCCAAAGAAATCCAATCGCGAAGAAAAGTATAAAAGGCAATGCGCTCTTTACAAGAAAAGACCTTCTTGCCTCGCATGACTATTTTRCAAAACTTCCAAAAGCTTTTCCAAATACTAAGTTTATCAATGCAACATTTGATGGTTTAGAGATAGAGGGCATGGATCACAAAGCTCTTAGTGATGCGTTTGAGAAGGAAATAGAACTAGATATAGAAGGGATGCTTCAGTGCGCTCTTGCTACGGGTAAAAGTAAGTCTTTTAACGGAGAGTTGTTTAGAAAGCGGCTTTCTAAAAGCATGGAGCAGACGCGTCTTTATGTGGAAAAAATTCTTCATGAGATAGGGAAGGAAGATCAAGCAAATCATGGACTTTTAGCTTTGTATGAGATAGAACTTGAAGAGGAGATCGCACATTTAAAAATATTGCACCCTGTTTATGAAGTGTTTAAATATGCGATAGAGAGTCAAGATAGTAGGGAAGAATACCTACACAAAATGTTATTTTATAAAAGATGCCAAAAATCTATAGAGAGCATCTTTTGTTAAGTTTGCCAGCCTTAAAGGGGGAAATATGCAAACACAGGATTATTTTTTTGATGGCAGCGTTCTTAGAGTAAAAGATAGTGAGCTTGGTATCGATTTTTCTGATGACTTTTCTCCCACGTATTTAAACAAAGAAGATTTTGATAAGACTCCTTTGAAAGAAGGCGAAAAGCTTGTGATCAAAAAAGATGAAGAAGGCCACTCACGTATTGTTTATGTGGAAAGAAATGGCCTTCAACATGGAGAAATGATTTATTTCTACCCTGATGACCAGGTGCAAGGGCAATCTTTTTATAAAGAAGGAAGGCTGCATGGTCCTTCTTCTTTTTTCTCTAAAGAAGAAAAAAAGCTTTCTCTTAGTTGGTTTTTCGAAGGCAGGTATGAAGGGGTTATGAGGCAGTATTTTGCAAGTGGAGAACTTTCCTCTTTGCAAAGATACAAACATGGGCAGTATGAGGGCAAGCAGGAGTATTTCTATGAGAGCGGCGCTGTAAAAACAATCATGCATTACAAAGAGGGTAAGCTTGAGGGATCAGTTTTTCTTTTTTATGAAGATGGGCAGCTTAAAAGAGAAACTTTCTTTCTAGAAGGCAAGAAGGATGGTTTTGATAGAGTGTGGAATGAGGTCAGACAGCTTACGGATGAGGGGAACTACGCATCTGGTAAACCTATCGATACCCATAGAAAGTGGCATGACAATGGTTCTTTGGTAGAAGAAGTTCTTTATTATAGCCCAAGGCGTTATGATAAACGCGCTTGGGACGAAAAAAACACTCTTGTTTTTGAAGGAATATATGACGAAAAGCTTAACTATACGCAGAAGATGCTTACAGAAGAGGGAGAGTATCGCATTCAGAAAGGCAAGTGGGATTCAAAAAGACTTGTGTTGGACTTGGGGCATATAGGTGATAGGGCTACATAAAAATAAGTGTAGTAAAGAAGCTTTTGAGAAGAGATATCCGCAGCTTAGCTTCCTTTTAAGGTTCCACGGGTACTCACCCTACGAGAGTGAAGATCACAAAGGGCTTTACCAGGAGCTACAGTCAAAAAAACCAGATCTTATCCTTTTAACAAGCCTGCAACTGTTAAAAGATCATAAATGCCTTTTTTCTTATCTTAGAAAAAACAAAAAAGCAAAAGCGATCGTTTTTGAAAAACATCTCAGTGCATTTAGAGATTTTCTAGAAAAGCCGTATGCTTTGGGTGTGATTGATCACAATCAAATAGAACTCCGTACTCTTTTTGAAAAGGCAAGAGTAGAAGATGCTCTCAAAGAAGCGATATTTGAGCATCCAACAGATAGAGTGCTTCTGTTTCCTGAAAAGGAAGAAATGCTCAAAAGTGTGTTAAGAGATGCAACATTGAGTTCTTCGATCCAAAGGGAAGATCTTTACTATCATTTTCTGTTCCGCAATCTACTTAAGAATTTCAAAAGGCTACATAAGAGTTTTTCTGCAGATGGTTTGAGGGGGAAGTTCGAAGGGTTTCCTGCGATTATTTGCGGAGCGGGCCCCTCTCTTAGCAAGTGCATGGGCCGTTTAAAAACGCTGCAGAATAGCGCTTTGATTTTTGCAGGAGGGTCTACTCTTACAGCTCTCTCAAAAGAGGGAATAGAGCCCCATTTTGGGCTTGCTGTGGACCCAAACGATGAAGAGTATGAAAGGCTGCATGGAGCGAGCTGCTTTGAGACACCGATCCTTTATGCGCCGAGGCTCATGCCAGAGGTTTTTTCTCTTCTTAACGGAAGAGCAGGCTATATGAAAACCTCTACTGGAGGCGTTTCTGAAAAGCAGCTTCATGATGTCATTTATGACAGTGAACATCCAGATACTACGCATCAGGATGCGTCGCTTACAGATGGCCTTTCAGAAGATGCTCTTTCTGTAACAACGATGGCGATTTCTTGTGCAAAGCATTTTGGATGTTCTCCCCTTATCCTTGTTGGTATCGATCTTGCTTTTACAGATGAGAAGTGCTACGCAGATGGCGTTGTTGAAGATGCAAAAGTATCCATTGATGAGATAAAAAAAGACCCAAGAGCTGCAGAAAGACTCTTTACGAAGAAAAATACACAAGGGGATATCGTTTATACCTCTACAAAGTGGCTTATGGAGTCAAAAGCGATTTCTGAGTTTGCAAAGAAATTCCCAGGAGTGGAATTTGTCGATTGTATTGATGGAGGGCTTGGCTTTGATGGTATAGAAAAAATGCCATTTGATGAGGCTTGTCTAAAGCATCTTACAAAAAGCTTTGATCTTAAAGGGCTTGTTTCTTTGGAGATAGAAAATGCTCCAAATTTTACAGAGAAAGAGCTACAGATAAAAGAATATCTAGAAAGGCTTTACAAAAGCCTTGAAAAAGTAGAAARCYTTCTTCTCTTCATCATAGAGCTAAAAGCAAAAAAGACGAAAAAAGCATCGGTAGAGTTGTTTTTATATGAGATGGATCTTGAAGATGAGCCTGCGTTTGCCTGTTTCTTCGAGCCTCTTGCTCAAGCAGGGGAAAAAAACTACGATGAGTTCTTGAAATTCTCAAAAGAGTATAAAAGGCTCTTTTCACAATACCTTCCAAGAACTGACGCATCAAAATTTTCCTAACTAACATTCTCTTCGGAACGTTGGGAAGTAAGCCGTTTTTTTCATTTTTATAATTATTTTCTGTTTGGGATCTATCTTTTTTAAAAGAGAGATCTCTAATTTTCTTAACAAAGAAAGGTTAGCTGCTGCATTTCGATCGTGTTCTTGATTTTCATCTTCTTGGAAGATGTACATTAATATTCTCATATTCAATAGGATTGATATATCCTAGTTTTGTATGCAACCTCTCCGTGTTAAAACATAACAATATAGTTTCTTACTCTCGCATTGCTTCGGCTCTTGTGTGATACTTTTTCAGGCACATACATTCAGATTTCAAGTTTCCAAAAAAACGCTCCACAACAGCATTATGGGACTGTTGAGAGCTGAAAATCTCAGACTATGGACAGCTGAGCTAGGAAAGCCCCCCCAAATGGACTTCTATAGAAAAGGCTGTTTGGTGTATCGCCACCAATTAATTGATGACAAATTCCGGGCTTTCTGGTTTAAGGGATTTAAGGCAAGTTTTGATTAGGGTCTCTTATAGTGGAAAAAAATTGGTATTACGGTTCGAAAGAACATAGACAAGGGCCTGTTTCCTCAGAGGAGCTAAAGGCACTTGTACACGATGGGGGTCTTCCAAGAGAAACTCTTGTTTGTGAGGAAGGGTCAGAGAATTGGTGCCCAATTGAAGAGTTGCAGGAGGTATTCATGCAAACAGATACAGATGTCCCAGAGCCAAAATCTCGGGAAAAAGAGGACGAACTTAATACTAAAGAGACGAGCTCAGAACGCGTTCATCCTTGGCATCGTYTTTGGGCAAGGATGCTTGATTACATCATTTTTATCTTTGTGGTCCGGTTCATTTTTTCAATGATTCCTATGCCATTTTTTATTAATTATCCTCCTTCTCTGTTTATCATTTTGATATTCCTTYTCTGCTTTATAGAGGCGGGGCTTATCTGCTCTTGGACCTCTACGATAGGAAAGTCTCTTTTTGGGATCTATATCAGAAAGAAAGATGGATCAAAGCTAAATTATCGTGAAGCTCTTTGCAGAAGCCTTTCTGTTTGGTGGCTTGGACTAGGCGCTGGTCTTCCTATTGTGATGCTTGTTACGATGATTGTAGCTTGTGTAAAGCTCTCAAACAACTTTATCACGACATGGGACAGAAAAGGCGATATTGTAGTTCAGCATAGACCTCTTAAGCCGGGTAGGATCGTTGGGATCGTGATACTTTATGTTTTTTTATCTTATGTATTGTTCCCTTATTTTAATATGACAAGTGTTTGGGTGGAGCCTGTTTCAAAAATTGTAACTTTATGTCACTAATACATATTATTCCGACGCTGTCTGATAACTATACATATCTTGTAGAGAATAACTCTTCGTGTGCGATTGTTGACCCCGGCGAAGCAGATCCTGTGATCTCTTATCTTAAAGAGAAAAATCTTACGCCTGTTGCGATCCTCTTAACACATGATCATTTAGATCACTATGCAGGGGTTTCAAAAATCAAAGAATCCTATGATGTGAAAGTTTTTGGAAACCCGGGACCAAGATTTGCAGATGTTGATGTAAAGCTTCATGAGGGAAAAGTCTTTGAGGTAGTAGGRGAGAGATTCGAGGTGATAGCAACCCCTGGACATACTATGGCACATGTAGTCTTGTTCTTTCCATCCCTTGGTGTATTGTTTTCAGGAGATACTCTGTTTGCTATGGGGTGTGGCAGGCTTTTTGAAGGAAGTCCTCAAGATATGCTTGGCTCTTTTAAGAAGCTGAAAAGGCTTCCCAAAGAGACAAAAGTGTACGCAGGGCATGAATACACAAAGCATAACCTAGCTTTTGCAAGGTCTGTTGAAAAGAATAATCCGAAAATTTCTGAAAGAGATGAAAGAATAAGATCTATGTCTTGTACGATGCCGTTTACCCTGCAAGAGGAGTTCGAAACAAACCCTTTTTTCAGAGTAGATAGTCAAGAGATCCAAGCTAATATGGGTGTTTCCCTGGAAACGCAAGTATTTGCGGCTCTACGAAAATTAAGAGACACCTTCTAGAGTTTTCTTATCAAAGTTTAATAGGAATTCAAGGACAGATTTTTCCACATCGTTCCCTTTGTGATCGTTGTAGTAGCTAAGCGGTTGCACGTGGTGATTACGGATGTTTTTATCAGGATTTTTCTGAACAAGTCTTACATGTTTACAATCGTGAATAAGATCTTCTTCAACAAGTGCTTTTTCCATGCTAGCAGAATGAGCTACAATAGGGTCGTTTTCATGGCAGATCACCATTTTTCTGCTTGTGATAGATTTCCAAGCATCGAAGGGGTCAAGGACCCAGCCAGAGCGCTTTGTGATGTTYGTTGCGATTTTAGCAAGAAAATTTTCAAGAGGATTTGCAAGTTTAGAAAACATACCTTTTACAGCGTGTTCAAGAGATTGGAAGGAGCGGTTGCTGATGAGAGCTCCTTCTGTTGCACTGTGGCGTGCTTTCACAAGTGTTGCAATAGCGCCTCCAAGAGAAAATCCACAAAGATCAATTTGATCTTCATGCACATCTAAAACGATATTTACATGATCGTAGATAGCTTCTCCATCTAAGATAAGGCCTTTTGAGTGGGCTTTCCCAGTGCTGTTGCCTGTTTCCCTATGATCGAACATAACGATGTTATAGGGCACAGGAGAGTCTTTTAAAAGTCTCAGCAGCCAAGCGGATGAGCCTATCTTATAAAGTTCTCCGTTGCCATTAAAAACGATCAAGGTACGCGCGTTTGTTTGATGTCCTCTACTGCTTACAAAATGCATGCCGCAAAGCTTGATTCCATCTGATGTTTTTGCTCTAAATGGCCTCAGTGCATATTTAGAGTAAAGTTCATCAATACTTTCTTGATCCTTGAAGTAGTAGCTCCAAAGACAAGTGGGACTTCCGAGTGTGAACGTTGAAAAGTTTGGATTTTTTTTGATCTTGTGTCTTTTTTCTTCAATGCCCCAGAACCTGTTAAATTCTTTATTAATTGCAGTCAGTTGCATGGAATTAAAGATAGTTGCAGGCAAGATGGAATGTTTGGCAATTGTTTTAAAAAGGCCATTTGAAAAGAATCTGGAGCTCTTCTTTAGAAAAGAGAGCTTCTTTGCAGATCGAGAAGATGAATTTTTTTGATCTTTTTTATTCATGATTAGCAACTTATATTTCATTTATGGGTTCTATTATACCATAGTAAATCTTTAATTTAAATATCTCCGGTAAGTTTCTTAATATAAGGTTTTTATATAATATTTATTATGAATTATCTCCTTGATGATTTCCTTTGAGAAGATTATAATTACCCCAAATTCAAATAGAGGGATTATGATTACTTTTGATAATACGAGCCCTGATGTCCAGATGCTTGTAAATTATGCCGATGAAGTATTTACAACAAAAACCACCGAGCCAGAGCAGTTAAGAACAAAAACACTACACACTTATAGGTATCCTTTTTATTTATTAAATTTTAAAGAATATGGCTGGGCTGAAGAAGCGTGTGTCGGTTATTTCTATTTGGCAGAAAGAGTGGTTCCACGAAATGCTTTTGATGGGCTATGGGCCCTTTCAGACAATTTATTTGCAAGATGGGCTCTAATATATAGAAACATGGAGACTTCGTATACGAGCGTGCACCTGCTTAGTGGCAGACGTAGCAGCGAGTACAAACATAGTGCAATCGCAGATCCTAAATCACCGAATTCTTCAGGAAGAACCTTTCAATATAAAGAAAAATGGCGTCCTACTTTTCAAATTACTCCAAGAATAACGGCTGCATTCTTGCTTACAATGATTCTCATAGGAGCGACTGTTGTCCGAGCGCTGTATGTGTGTACTACGGGTATAAAATTAGGATACTCATTCTCTGCAAAACTTCTTTTCAGAACTCCTAATCTAGACGGTTTCAATAGCTACCAAAACCATCTTATGGAAGGTCTGCAGGATGCGGCGAATAGCATTCCTGGGTTGGCTTTAGCAACTCTTTTTCCTGAGAGAGCTTTAATGATGATCGCAGACAAAGTTGAGAAGGGTACAGCAGATCATTTCTTTGCGAAATTTGAAGATCTGAATGGACGACGGGGCGTCTATTTTATTGACTAGACCTTCTATTGAGTTTTTGATAAAACCAAGAACATGCTCTGTTGCTTCCTCTCCATCTTGATCTGTGTAGTGCTTTAGATCCTCTGTGTGATTCAGCAGAAAATGCTCACTATGGTCTTTGTTTTTCAGTTTGATATGATCACATTCATGAAGTCTATTTTGACTCTCAAGTATATGGTATAAGCTTGCCTCGTAGGGGATAATGGGGTCATGGGCGTGATTGATCACAAGCTTCGGGGTTTTTATTTTATCAAAGTCCCTTATCGTGTCAAAATTCCATCCGAACTAGCAGGCAAACTAGCCCCAAGACACTCTCCTGCTCCAAAAAACCATGCAAATAAATCCAATGCTCAATGGACAGATAAAGAGATTGAAGATCTAAAAAAAAGGTTTATTAGAATTTTAAGCTGAGGCGCTCACAGCGGTTTCTACTGTAAATACATGTTTTTTTAGATATTCAGCTACATTCAGGTGCTGTGGTGTGGTTCTAAGTTCTGAAAGTTTCGACATATGACTATCCAAACCGCCAACTACTTTATGTGTATGAATATGATCTTTTTTATTTTCAGACATGTTCATAGCTGTATGAAGACCTACAAACTCTGGAATTGCATAATCATATTTATGATTAAAAATATGTACAGGAGATTTAATTTTTCCAAGCTGCTTCACATTATCAAACCTCCATCCGAGATTTCTTATAATCCACTTTACAAGGCGTGTAGGCTGAAAGGGAAGTTTGCTTGAGATGTCTTCGGATTGCTTTGATAGGCTTGAGAATGTTCTGCTTAAAATAAGAGGAGCATTTGAGTCTGTATGTAGAGCTTTTAGATGTGCGGCCATGGCACCACCCATAGAGTGGCCATAAAGAATAATATTATCTTTATCGTATCCGAGGAGATGTTCTGCATATTGATATAGAGTGTCAGCATCTAAAACAAGACCATTCTGGGTCGGTTTGCCAGTGCTTTTGAACACGCCTCTTGGATTGATCATGAGGAAGCTGTGGGGTGTTTCGTGATCACAGAGCATTTCTTGCATCCAATTTGTCACAAAGCCAAAGTGATAGGGTAGTCCATTGCCGCCAAAAGCTAGTATGACTTTTGCGCCTGGTGTGCCTGCATCTTTATGCTTGATGTAGTGACCATGCAGTGTTTTGTTATCAGGAGATTCTAAAGTGATTTCATTTGCTGTGTATGTATTTCGTATTGCGTATAATTTTTCACTTTCACATGGAAACCAAGCATTATTATAGTTTTCACGTGAGTCTCTTGTTTGCGTTGTTTTCCAAAAGGTATCAAAATGCTCATCTGCTATCTTTTGTGTTGTCGTATTTGAAATAGAAGGAGACGCTGCTGGATATATGAGTCTCCTCGTAATAGAAGAAGCAATAGCCCTTGGAATATATACAATGATTTCTTTTACAATGTAAATGACTCTTTCCATAACAGATCTAAAAGGAAGAGGTTTTAGCTCATTATTGTGTGGTGCCCATTTTGCTTTAAAATCTGGAACTTGATTAACAGAAGTCATTGTAATTACCATTTTTGTTGATATTATAATATAATAAGATTTAATAAAAGTAAATTGTAAACAATACCATCTGTTGCGAAGTAATAAAAACAAAATATTATTTATATAAAATTAATGCTGTAATATGAA
>NVUU01000068.1 GCA_002402025.1 Candidatus Aerophobota bacterium | reverse complement strand
TTTTTCGCTTGAAGTTCTTGATTACGCTCAGGCATTCCTTCTAGCTCGACCTGTGTCTTTCTCCCTTTTAATCTTGCTCGAATTTGTCCGGCGGCTCTTTCTTCGCAAATCTCTTTTGCTTGCTTTTCATTTTCTACAGCGATGAATTCGCAACCAGCTTCTGGGATTCCAGAAAGACCTGTGATTTTTACAGGTGTTGATGGGGGAGCTGTCAGAATTTGTTTGCCATGCTCATCATGTATTGTTTTAACTTTTCCGTAGATCTCATCAAATACAAGAGCGTCTCCTTTTCTTAATGTACCATTTTGTATAAGGATGGTCGCAACGGCGCCAAGCCCTTTATGAAGTTGGGACTCAAGTACTCTGCCCCTTGCTCTTGCTTCTGGATTTGCTCCAAGTTCTAAGACTTCGGCTTGAAGAAGGATCATTTCAAGAAGTGTTGAAACTCCTTCTCCTGTTGTTGCAGAGCAGTTCACCGTAATGGTTTGTCCACCCCAAGATTCAGGAAGAAGTTCCTTTTCTGCGAGTTGTCTATAAACGTTTTCAGAATTAAAAGAAGGCTTATCACATTTGTTTATTGCAACAAGGATCGGCACTTTAGCTTCTAAGGCATGTTTTATAGCCTCTTCTGTTTGAGGCATCATTCCTTCGTCACCTGCTATGACAAGGACAATGAGGTCTGTAACAGTCGCACCACGCATTCTCATTTCTGTGAATGCTTCGTGGCCAGGAGTATCGAGTACTGTGATATCGCCGCTTTCACTATGGCATCTAAAAGCACCAATGTGTTGAGTGATGTCTCCGGCTTCTCCACTCACGAGGTTGCTTTTTCTTAAAGAGTCGATAAGACTTGTCTTTCCATGGTCAACATGACCCATGAACGTCACGATAGGAGGCCTCGGTTTAAGGTCTTCTTCAGGGGTATCTCTGATTTCCTCTAATATGGTCTTATCGGTAATTCTGAGTCTCTTTTCTTCCGTTGTGTCAATTGTGATTTCGCATTCGAATTCGCTTCCAAGAAGTTGGACTGTTGTTTCGTCTTCTAAGTAGTCGTTAATTGTAATAACAACGCCCTGCATGAAGAGCTTTTGAATCAGTTGCGATGCTTTGACTTTCATCGCTGAAGCAAAGTCCTTAACTGTTATTGGTAATTTAAGTGTTAAATGAGACGGCCTAATGATAGGTTCAACTTTTTTTGGGCCTTTCTTATGAAATCTACGTCGTCTTCTCCACGAACCTTCTTCATTATTTCTTAAGCCTTGACGATCTCTTCCATCAAATGATTTTGTTTCAACACGTTTAACGGTTTTCGTGTCTTTGAATTTTTTTGACTTATCTTCAGCAGGAGAAAAAGATTTAGCAGGTTTCTTTTCTTGAGTAGCTTCTTTTGGCTTGTTCTTTTTGACCTCTTTAAGAGGAGTTTTAGGCTCTCTTATCTTAGGAGTTTCAGACTGATTCAGTCCTCTACCAACTTTTGGAGCTCTTTGCTCTTCTTTTATTACAGGAGCTGCTTCTTCGGGTGCTTTTTCATCTTTAGCAGTCTCTTGAACGGGAGCAGACTCTTCTTTTATTACAGGAGCAGCTTGTTCTTCTGCAGCTTTTGCCTCAGCGGCTTTTTTCTCTTCTTTTGCTTTTTGCATGTCTCTTACGGAAGAAGGAACGTCAGTCGCCTTAATCGACTTCTTCTTTTCAGCTACAGGCTGATCTTTTTTAGAAAGATCTTCTTGTGGCTTCGATTCTTTGTCAAGGACCTCATCAATCTTAGCTTTTAGCTTTGTTTTCGTTGTGTTCTTTTTTTCTGCTGTATTCTTCTTGGTAGCAGATTTTTTGAACTTGTCTAAATTCAAAGCTTGAGCGAGTTGAGTGTTTTTGATCTTTATTTTTAGGTTTTTAGCCAAGGTTTAGGTCCTTTTTTTTTGTATTTTATCTAGGATATCATTAGCCATATCTTGGCTAATAGAGGCCTCTTTCACAAGGTCTTCAGGAGTCGCGTTAAGTAGTTTTCTCAAAGTGTCAAATCCCGCTTCTTTCAAACTATCTACAACAAACTGGTTTACGCCTTCAATTTCTAGTTCTTGGTCAAGTTTTGGATCATCGGATAGAGCAAGCCTATGGCGGTCAAAGCGCTGCTCTTTCTGATGCTCAGATGACTTTCTGACGAGAAGTTCCATTTCGATCAACTTTCCATTAAGTCTTGCGTTCATTCCTTTTTTCCCAAGAACTGTTGGGTAATCTTCATCGTCAACGACAATCATGATTTTATTTTCTTCTTTGTCCCATTCCAATTTCTTAATTTGGATAGGGTCAAGCGCAGATCTTAGAAGATCAATAGGATCTTCGCTAAACGGAAGAATATCAATCTTTTCGTTGTTAAGTTCTCTAATAACATTCTTTACTCTTGTACCTCGAACGCCTACGCAAGCACCTAAGGGATCAACTCTATTGTCAGTGGTTGTAACTGCGATTTTTGTTCTATACCCTGCGTCTCTTACGATTCTTTTAATTTCAATGATGCCATCCATAAGTTCAGGAACTTCCTGCATAAATAGCTGTGCGACAACCTCTGGGYGACTTCTTGATAGAACAACTTCTGCACCACCATTTTCAGTGTCGCGCACTTCTAAAATAAGAGCTTGGATACGTTGACCTACTTGATAGCGTTCTACTTTCGGGTAAAATCTATCTGGAAGAATCGCTTCGACTTTACCAAGGTCTACAATGAGGGTTCCGCCACGTACAATACGTTTTATAGTTCCAGAAACGATCTCGTTTAATCTATGACGGTACTCTTCGTAGATAACATCACGTTCTGCACCGCGAAGTTTTTGTGAGATCACTTGCTTAGCTGTTTGTGCGGCTATTCTTCCAAAATTTTCTGRAGTGACTTCAACTTTAATCCACTGACCAAGTTGGCAATCCGGATCGATTTCTCTTGCGATTACAAGTGAGATTTCTTCTTCAGGGATTTCAACATCTTCTACGATTTCCTTTTCAGTGAATACTTCAATCTCGCCAGATTTTGAATTCACTGATACAGTTACGTTTGTAAGACCCTGAATGCTTTTTCTTGCTGCAACCTGCAGAGACTCTTCAATAGCTTCAACAACGATCTCTCGTTTAATTCCTTTCTCACGCTCTAAGTACTCAAAGATTGCAACTAAATCTTTCTTCATCTGTATCGCCTTCTAGATTTTGGTGTTCTAATTTAAAAACCGAAGAGCAGCTCTTCGGTTTTTTTGATAATTCCTCTATGCGAAGTAGTTATCAGTCCTGGCCCCTAAACTTGAGGAGCCAAGACAAAGGAAGAACTACTTTTCTTCCTCTTCGTTTTCCTCTTCAGCATCATCCATTACGATGTCATCGCGGTTTTTTTGATTTTTTTCCACGATATCTTCTTTGATTGACAATGCAATTTTTTTATGCTCAGGATCTAGCTTGATGACTTTTGCAGTTACAGTATCGCCAACTTTCACAACGTCTTCTACTTTCGCAAAAGCTTGATCAGACAGTTCTGTAACATGCACAAGGCCTTCAATACCGTTTTCAAGCTCAATAAAGGCACCGAACGCTGTGATCTTTGTCACAACACCGTTTACATTGCTTCCAACAGGCATTGTTTTTTCAATACTTTCCCAAGGGTTTGTGCTTAGTTGTTTCACGCCAAGAGTAATTTTCTTACTATCCTTATCGACTGATAAGATGATTGCTTCAACAACATCACCTTTATTCAGTACTTCAGATGGGTGAGACACTTTTTTGATCCAACTTAAATCAGAAATATGGATGAGACCATCAATACCTGGCTCAAGCTCTACAAAAGCGCCATAGTTTGTAAGATTGCGTATTTCTGCCTTAACGTTGCTGCCTACAGGGTACTTGCTGTCTACATCTTCCCATGGATTTTTCTCGGTTTGTTTGATGCCAAGAGAAATCTTTCCTTCATCTTTTTGAACGTTTAGAACAATGGCTTCTACTTCGTCGCCCTTGTTCACGATCTCACTCGGATCGGTAACGTTCTTTACCCAAGACATCTCAGAAATGTGAATTAGTCCTTCGATACCTGGTTCGATCTCAATGAATGCACCGTAAGGAACAAGATTTACAATTTTTCCTTTGATACGTGTGCCGGTAGGGTAGCGTTCTTCAATTTCTTGCCAAGGATTTGGTTCTTTTTGCTTAAGACCAAGAGCAACTCTTCCTTTTTCATGATCGATGTTAAGAATTACTACTTCGAGATCTTCACCGAGTTGTACCATTTCGGATGGATGCTTAATACGCTTCCATGTCATGTCAGTGATGTGAAGAAGGCCGTCAATGCCATCGAGGTCAAGGAAAACTCCGAAGTCTGTGATGTTTTTCACAAGACCTTTTCTTAGATCGCCTTCTTTGATCTTTTCAAGAAGCTCTGCTTTCTTGGAGACTCTTTCCTCTTCCAGAAGTTCTCTTCTAGATACAACAATATTCTTTCTTTCGATGTTGATCTTAAGAATTTTGAATTCGAAAGACTTGTTCAAGTATTCATCAATATTTTTAATTCTCTTGTTGTCGATCTGAGACCCGGGTAGGAAAGCTTCCATTCCGATGTCTACCATCAGACCACCTTTAACCTTACGTACAACTTTACCTTGAATGATTGATCCTTCTTTACAGTGATCAATAATATATTCCCACTGACGCTGTCTACGTGCCTTTTCTCTTGAAAGAACGATTTGTCCATCGTCGCCCTCTGTCTGATCTAGGTACACTTCAACTTCATGTCCAAGTTCTAGTTCTGTTGGATCAGCAAATTCTGTGATTGGAATGAGACCTTCAGACTTTAGCCCAACATCCACAACAGCAAAATCTTTAGAAATTTCAACAACAGTTCCAGATAGGATCGAGCCAGTGTTCATTGTAGAAGTAGAACCTTCAGCAGCGGATTCTTCTTTCTTATCGAGTAGGCTGCGAAACGCTTTTGCATCTTCATCGTGGAATTCAACATCATCGATGACTTTACTGTCACTCCAGTCGTATTTTTGTTCGTTGGACATTTTAAGGGTTACTCCAAGGTTTCTAGTTCAAAGCAAAAATTCTATCAAAGATTTATTAATTAAAGCAACTGCAAAGATCTCCGGGGAATTATTGGGAACTATAAAGAGCATACTCAATTCTTTGAAATTAGAAATTAATTTACTCAACTTTTGAATAGATATAAAGAAATACTTTAGACTTTTTTGGTTGTATTTTTCTCAGATGTTGAGCAATCATGCGCCTCTCAACTATTATTTTGAGGTGTAAATGTCRGATTTAGGTCTTAAATGTCCCGTTATGAAAACCCCATTAGAAGCCCCCGTTATTTCCACAGTGTGGTCATACTTTTGATCATTCTACAGTTTTCACCCAAATGGAACACGCTGCAGTCTCTCGAACTGAGTCAACCTGTGGATTATGYAGAAAAAAAATAAGCTCAATTTTTTGTGCTCAGGAGCAGTCAGTCCTTGTCAAAGAAGCAATCAAGCAAAAACTGGGTGATATTGAAGAGGAAGAGTTAGCTCAAGAAGTACTTATAGACCCATCGTTTCCTTGTAAAATCACAGGTTTACTTAAAGTCTTTAAAGAAACCCAGTTCATAATGGCRACAAGAAATTCTCCATGTGGAGTTAAATTAGATTTTGAAGTTTGTGTGCCAGGTGTTGAAGAGATGTTTTTGATTTTTACGAGAGGAAAATCACTGAACCTCTCGGTTAAATTACATGAAGAAGTAGTAGAAGACTATCTTGCTTATGCAAGGTCTAATGGGCTCAATTTCAGGTATACTCTTAGCACAAAAACTTTAGAGATATACAACACGGACGTAATTTGTTTTTTTAACGACCTTTTTAAGATTTGTGAGTGTAAAGACTTTGATCTGTTAAATAGGAGTATTTCYTCTTTTAAAAAAGAAAAAATACAAAAATTTAAGAAATCCTCATTTTTTTAATACGTGTGGTCACATTACAAGTGTAAAAAAGACTAAAAGAGCCTCTGGAACAATACATAAAGCTCCAACTCATTGCCTCGAATGCTTCATTAGTTCTTCTAGTACGCGTCTTWTGTTACTGGATGAACTTGTTGATAAAGTAAAGAACTCTAATAAAATCCTTAAAAATCGAGAAAAAAAGCTTAGCGAAAGAACTTTATTAAGACCAGATGATGCAGTTGCTTTCGATAGTAGAGCATTGGAATGTTATCTACATGCAAACAGCGATCTTTTAGAAAAATTAAGTCAAAGAAATATAAAGAGAGAGTCTAAACGAATGGAGTCTGCGTCTTCGGGTTTACACGCAACGTTATTAAACGTCGCTCTGAGGTTTTTTTCATTTTGATAGCTGCCCAAGCTTAGAAGATCTCTAAAAGTCTTATTTTAAGTTAGCTGGATTTTTCAGAGTTTCTAACTTTCTGAAAGAGAAGAGTAAAGGCTGTTTTCTGTTAAAAAGCCTTCATAAGTGCTTATGAAGGTTTTTTTATTCCCAACTCTGTGGTTCTGTGAAGGTTGTAGGATTGTATAAAAATAACTTTAAAAATCTATGTTTATTAATTAGCTTGTTTCATAAAGTGGAAGGTGAAGGAGAGTTGTATGCCTTTCTGGGCGCTCTCTGCACGGGTTTTYAGGAGGAACTATGCACTATTTTATAGAGTACCGTATAAAAGACTCTAAACTATTTTGGTCACAGTGGGAGAAGGCTCAAGGGGCACTTCCTAAGGACTGTCATTTTATCCAAGCTTATAGCTCCAAAGATATGGGGTTTTGCATCGGTGTATGGCAAGCTGGAAGCGAAAAGATGCTAAGAGCATTCACAAAGGAATACTTTAGCCTTTGTGCAACTTGCAGGTGCCATGAGATTGATGAATACCATGTTGAAGGAGAACCCTTAAGAGACGTAGGATAAAATTATGACAGACGTTTTTTCAAAGGCTTATGATACTTTCTGTATCATGGGCCTTTTTTTTTAACGCCAATATTTTCCTTTCAATAACCTATCTGCTAGTCTGTACGCTTCAGTCGAGGTCGCATGGAAACACTAGTTTTAAAGTTTGGTGGAGCAGCTTTTTCAAAAACATCAGATTTTGGAAATATTGCGGATATTATTATTGAGCATAAAAAAACTACGCGAAAGATTGTTATTGTTGTATCGGCAATGAAAAACATGACATCGAATCTCATCGAGCTATCAAAGAGTGTTCATCCTTCTCCTCCGAAAAGAGAACAAGATATGCTTGTATCTGTTGGAGAACGTATAAGCATGTCCCTTCTCGCCATGGCTCTTCATGTAAAAGGAGTAAATGCAGTAAGCTTTACAGGATCCCAATCTGGGATTATTACAAATGCAGATCATGCGAATGCCTTTATTCAAGATGTTAAGCCATATAGGATCCAAAAAGAGCTCACAAAAGGGAATGTAGTCATTGTAGCAGGTTTTCAAGGAATGAGCGTTGATAAAGAGATCACAACACTTGGAAGAGGGGGCTCTGATACAACTGCAGTGGCTTTAGGTGTCGCACTTAATGCAAGAGAAGTAATCTTTTATAAAGATGTGTCTGGAGTTTATACAAAAGATCCAAAAAAATATGCGAACCCTATGCCAATTTCTTATTTGCATTATATTGACGCACTTGCAATTGTAAAAAATGGAGCACAGATCTTGCATAAAAGAGCTATTGTTTTAGCAGAGAAAAATCATATACCTCTTCTTGTTACGTCGTTCAAAACAAGAGGGAAGGATTTTTTTGGAACAAGAATAGAAAGTTTAGTTGTGAGAGAGGTGCAGAGTAAATATTACGAACTGCAGAGTGTAAATGTAGCATGCCAAGCGTCGCATTAACTTCTTCACAGATTGCACTGATCACAAAAGGAGGAGAGGGAAAAACTCCTTATGGGGAACTGATTTCCGACCTTTTGTCTAAGCATTTTCTGAAAGACAATAGAAGTATAGAAGACTTGCAGCTTCCTATGGTTGTGACAAGTGCTTTTGAAGAGCTTCCTTCTTATTTTTCTTTTTATCTGCTCTGCGAAAAAAGAAAAAGCGTAGGGAAGTTTTTTTTCGAGATTGTAAGCCGGTGGGCAGTTCCTGGAAAACTCATGAATACATCCATTTGCTTCGCAATGGATTTTGCTATGCTAGATGATCTTGAAAAAATTTATAGCATCGCTAAGGTTCAAATTCCGTTAACAGCTAAGTGGGATTTAGAGGTGTTAAAACGGAATCTCGACATTTTGCTACAAGAAATAAAACTTGGAGCAGGATCTACCTATCATGCCCATAGAATTTTAGAGATGAGAGGCGTTTCTTCCTCACAGAAAATAGGACTGATTCAAGAGCAAATCACAGGTCTTATGGAACGTTTCCCAAAGCGTTTTGATTATGATATTTTTACTCTCATGCAGCATTTTTTCTTGGTGTCAAAGGAAGAGTTTAAGGCGATAAGAGAATGCGCCCACCTTGTTCGCGTGGTTTCAGTTTTATATTTCTTAAGAAAAGATCTGATAAAACGGATTGAAAAGCTTCCTGAAAAAAGAGAAATTTTTCTTCAGATGAAAAGAGCAAGATTAAACCTTCCTCTTGGTGTGAAAAATGTCCTTGCCATTTGCGTTGGAGTGAGTTTTTTAAGGGAGAATGAAGTATTTGCTAAAAGACATTTAGCAAGAGCTATTCAGACTCTTTTGCCTGATGTGAAAGTTGTGGAAGAATCCTATATAGAAGTGGAGGAGGGAGAATACCCCATTCATCTTCTGTACCTTGAAATAGAAAAAGACGATAGAGAGATCTTTGAAGAAGAAGAGATTAGACTATTAAAGAAAGAACTCCCGTCAAGTCTTCTTGCAAGGGTGGAGCATCTTCTGCGTCCTGTCTTCATGCCAAGAAATGAAGAAGAGGTGATGCGAAACATCATTATCTTGTCTCATCAGCTTAAGTATGTAAAAGATTTGCCGCAAATCATGATCTCATTTGATGAGCAGACAGATAAGAGCTTGAGCTTCACTGTGATCATTGTGAGAGTTCTTGATAAAAATAGCGTACCGCTATCCTCTCATCTGAAAATGTTTAATTCGCAGTACGAGGTCTATATTGAAAGAGAACGTAAGCTTGGACGGGTCAGGAACAGGTATTTTAAAGAAGTATGTGTATTAAAGGTGAAATTGCCGATTAATCCATTTTTAAGAGAAGATGATTCTGTAGATCTTTATGCAGCAAGAAAAGAAATTGTCATGGAGCTGCAGAAAGTCGTTGGAGAAGTGAGAGATTATAATGGTGGCATGCTTATCAAGCAGTCTGAAACATTTTATTCCCTTAAAAAGCTTCTGAGAGGTGTTGGGGCGCAACATAAGCTTCTTCTTGAGAACTTTTTTCATGCGATTTACCCGATTGAGTCAAGAAGCTTTTTAAATCCTAAGGATTTAAAAACACTTTTTCTGTTTCTTATTAGCAGCCAGCAAAGTGGTAAGAAAGGATGTAATCTTCAGGTAAAGATGCAAAATCATGCTTGCATCACACTGATTGAGTTTTACGATTTGCACCTAAAACAAAATGTAATAAATGAAATTGGAAAGTTAAATATCATTTCTCGAAAGCTTGTTCAATTGCATTTACAGACTGTGAACGGTATCTACCTTGGATATATTTACTTAGAGCATAGTAAAAAACGAAGAGATGCATTCCTAAAGGCCGTGCAAGCATCTCTTGACTTTTGACAGTAAACAAGATACTTTTATCTACTGAAAAAAATGAAAAAGATACTCTTATGTCAAAACAACCTATAGTAAAAATAGAACCTTCCATCTTCGCTGCGGATTTTGGAAAACTTGCCGACGAAGCAAAGCGTGCTGAAGATTCTGGTGCTGATGCGATCCATTTTGATATTATGGATGGGCATTTTGCTCCTAATTTAAGTCTTTCTCAAAAATCACTTGCTGCCGTGAACAAAGCAACTGATTTATACCTTGATGTGCACATCATGGTATACAATCCTTATGAGTATATCGAAAGGCTCATCGAGTGTGGTGCTGATAGCATTACCTTTCATTTTGAGGCTACAGAGGATGTAGAAGACACGTTACAATACATTAGAAAATGTAATGTAAAAGCAGGTCTTGCTTTTTGTCCAGAAACGACTGTCACAATGGCAACAAAGTATTTAGATAAGTGCGACCTGATACTCCTTATGACGGTACATCCTGGTTTTGGAGGACAGGCTTTTCTTCCAAAAGTTTTAGATAAAATCCGTTTTTTAAGAGATGCATGTAACAAACTTGATATCCGTCAAGGTGGAGTAGTGGTTTCAGAAAGAAGCTCTTCTGCAATAAAGAAACTTCCCGGTTTTGATCTTCAGGTGGATGGTGGTGTTGATGATAAAACAGCTCCTTTATGTGTAGAGGCTGGAGCCAATCTTCTTGTTTCTGGTTCGTATCTTTATAAAGCCCTTGATATGAGATCATGTGTTGATAACCTGAGATCTCTAAAACCCAAAGAAGGTTAATGAGAAAAGTAGTCGTAATAGGTGGAGGAACTGGAAACTTTACAGTTCTAAAAGGCTTAAAGAATTTTAATCTTGATCTATGTGCCATTGTTTCTATGGCT
>NVUU01000067.1 GCA_002402025.1 Candidatus Aerophobota bacterium | reverse complement strand
TGCTCAGCACTGCGCGAAGTCGAAGCCGTACCGGCAAGCCTGATATATTTTGGGCACTCCAGAGTGTCTTTCTTTCCATTAAAATTTAAAAGGATGATGGCAACTTTCATATCTAACTAGTTTTCAAGTCTCCTAAGACAAATCTCTCGAGAGGCTAGTCTCTTGAGGCAAGCCTCTTAAGATACGCATTGTATCCAAGAGATTGATAATCCGCTGCTTCTTTTTTTGGATCTTCTGCAGCGTAGATACCTCTTCCAACGATAATGATATCGCTGCCGTTTTCAAGGATGACGCTTTCTACGGTTTTATACTGCTGGCCAAGTGCGTCGGTGCCTTTTTGTTTTTTCACACCAGGTGTCATATGGATAAAGGCAGGGTCATCTGTAAGCTTTCCCATGGAGATGAAGCCTATAACGAAGTCTTTATGCTCTTTTGCATATGCAACGGCTGTTTGAGTATACTCTCCTTTTGCCATAGTACCGGAAGAGCTCATTTCAGCAAGGAGAAGAAGACCGCGTCCTTTTGGAAGGCCGACTTGCTTCAAGCCTTCGATGATGCCAGGGCCAGGAACAATGTGTGCGTTTGTGATGTCTGACCAGTCGGAGATTTTATAAATTCCGTACTGGTATTGCTTGCCAGAGATGGCTCCGATATCTGCAAATTTACGATCCTCAAAAATCATAAAATTATGCTTCTTTGCAATAGAGAGAAGGTCTTTCGTAAACTCGTATGAAAAATCTTCAAGAAGGTCTACATGAGTCTTTAATAGGCAGATGTAAGGTCCTATCTCATCGGCGAATTTTAAAAGGTCTGCAACTTTTGTGACATCGGGGGTGAAGCAAAGGTTGGATTTTTTTTCTTCCATGATCTCAAAGAGTCTTTTTGCAGTTGGATTTACCGCGTACTCGATTCTTTCTTCATAAGTCATAGGCTGTTGTTCTAATATCATAATTCCACCTGATTGTTTAATAAATAATTTTGGGTATTTTGTTTTTCCTCGAAAATAAGTTTTTCTTTCTTATAAAAGCGGTCGATGATCTCTGTTACTCTAAGAAGAGAATGTACTTTGTAGTCTACATTTTCGATCACCTGGTATGCGCGGTAGGAGTATCTTGCATTATAAGACTCACCTGGTTGTTCTTGATAAACTCAAGGATCCCATTTTTCTTCTCTTCTGTGATTTTTCCAGTGGTGCAAAGGTGATTTACAATATCTGTAATGGTATAAAGAGAGTGAACATGGAAGCCTAGTTTTTCAACAGAGAGGGTGCCACCTTGCTCTCTATCAACGATAATCACTATATCTTCAATTTTTAATCCAGCTTCTTGAAGGGGCTTTATCGTCTCGATGATGCTTGCACCAGATGTGATCAAATCTTCAATGATGAGACATCTGTCGTTCTTAAGAAAGTGTCCTTCGATCATTTTCTTTGTTCCATAAGTTTTTACTTCTTTTCTTTTTAAGAGCATTGGAATGTCGTGTTTAAGAGATAGGCAGGTAGCAAGAGGCAATGCTGTATAAGGCACTCCGCAGATGCGGTCGATTTTTAAGCCTGCGGCTTTTTTCCAAAGCTGATCAGAAATCGTTTCGAGTAGTTTTGGATGAGAGATGATGAGGCGCAGGTCTAAATAAAAAGGGGATTGAATCCCGCTTTTAAGTTTGAAGTCTCCAAATTTCAGAGCTCCGATTTCATACAGTCTGTCGATGATTTCAAAATACTTGTTGGATTTTTTTTCTTCCATGATCTCAAAGAGTCTTTTCGCAGTTGGATTTACTGAGTATTCGATTCTTTCTCCATAAGTCATAGGTTGTTGTTCTAATATCATAACTTTACCTGGTTATTCTTGATAAACTCAAAAATTTCATCCTTCTTTTCTTCGGTGATTTTTCCAGCAGTGCAAAGATGATTAGCAATATCTGTAATGGTGTAAAGAGAGTGAACATGAAAGCCTTGCTTTTCAACAGCGAGGATGCCGCCCTGCTCTCTATCAACGATAATCACGATATCTTCAATTTTTAGTCCAGCTTCTTGAAGAGGCCCTATCGTCTCGATGATACTTGCGCCAGATGTAATCAGATCTTCTATGATGAGACATCTGTCGTTTTCATCAAAGTGTCCTTCGATCATTTGCTTTGTTCCATAAGCTTTTACTTCTTTTCTTTTTAAGAGCATTGGAATGTTGTGTTTAAGAGATAAGCACGTAGCAATAGGTAGTGCTGTATACGGTACTCCGCAGATGCGATCGGCCTTTAATCCAGAAGCTTTTTTCCAAAGCTGATCAGAAATTGTCTCAAGGAGCTTTGGGTAAGAGATGATGAGGCGCAAATCTAAATAAAAAGGGGATTGGATCCCGCTTTTAAGTTTGAAGTCTCCAAATTTCAAAGCCCCGATTTCATACAGCTGGTCAATGATTTCAAAATGTTTCATACGAGTTTTCCTTTTTGGTTGTGGTGTCTCATAGCAAGAAGAGGATCCCACATCATACCTGTTGCTGTTTGCACAAAGTCAGCACCAGCTTCAAGATAAGCATCGAAATGCTCTTTTGTAGTGATTCCCCCAACTCCTATAAGAGTGAGTTTTAATTTTTCTTCACGAATGACTTTTCTTGCGCATCTTACGAAGTTAAGACCCGCTTCTCTGATAGGCCCGCCACAGATGCCGGACGTTTTTCTATGCTCATCAAGGGCTGGTTTTCCCTCTTTTGTGATAGCTTTCATGCTGAGTGTATTGATGCCTGAGATTGCATCGATACCGGCTCTTGCTGCTGCAATGAAGACTTTTCTCATATGCTCTATGTCATCAAAAACACCGACCTTTATGATGAGGGGGGTGTCACCAAGAGCATCTTTTAATTTTTTCCCAAGAGCGTAAACAGTTTCTTCGTTTTTATATATAGAGCCTTCTTTTGTTGCGACGTTTGGGCATGAGAAGTTTGCTTCTACGATTTTTGCGCCTGCTTCCTTTGCAAGAAGACCAGCGTCTGCAAAATCCGTAAAGAAGTCGGTATCTTCTGATGGCGTTCCAACAAAAGACACGACAAGGACTTGGTTTTTGCCAAGGCCTTCATGTGCTTTTTTGATATCTTCCATGAGATAGTCTTTATCCATAGAAGGCATTCCAAAAGAATTCGTCACACCAAGGTGCGCAATATCTTCTGGAAGATTGTCTCTAAGTGTTGCTATTTTTTTCTTATGGTCTACGTCGACGTAGAGCATGTTAGGTAGAGGATGGCAGTTGTGTTTTCTTGACCTGATGGTTTTGTAGGTGACGATATCAAACCCAAGCTTGCCTGCAAGCGTTGTCCATTTAGAGCCAAGAAGAGGTCCTGCCGGAACGCCAAGCGGGCTTGCTACTTGTACACCTAGAAAATCATAGAGAACTTCGATCTCAGAAATATCTCTTTTCGGGATAGCACTATCAAAAAAAGGGCCTTGTTCCAAATTCTCTGTATAAGAGCGTTTGATGTCATATATAGGTGTGGATTCTTTTGTCCACTTAGGAAGTTTTTCGTTCGTTAGCATATTGCCCCCTCTCTTAAGTTATAAAGCACGCCTTTCATAACGGCATAAACAGGCCAGCCTTTAAGTTGCGTCCCGCTATAGGGTGACCAGCCACATTTAGTATTTAGATGAGAGTCATCTACGGTTTTTTTCATCTCAAGATCAACAAGGATCACATCATCGTTTGGCGCAAGCCTGTAGATTTCCTGGATTCTTGTGGAACAGAGACGTACGATATCATCGATATTAAGTTTATTTTCTGATGCAGCAGTTAATAGAAGCGGCAGTGTTGTTTCAACGCCAGGCATACCTGAGGGAGTTTCGCCATATTCTTGTGCCTTTTCTTCCTTTGTATGAGGAGCGTGATCAGAGCCTATGGTGTCGATAACTCCATCTTTAATTGCTTCAAACAAATATTTTTGATGCTGCTTCTCTTTAAGAGAAGGATTGACTTGGGCTTGTCCTTTAAGTGTTTCATAGGAATCTGTATTTAAGAAAAGATGGTGCGGCGTTGTCTCGCATGTGACTTGAATCCCTTTTTTCTTCGCTTCTCTTATACAATCGATTTCTTCTTTTGAACTTACATGCAAGATATGAAGCCTTGTATTGTAGAGCTGTGCAAGATCGATCGCTTGTTTTGCAGCAGATCTTGCGACCTCAGGTGTTCTTATCATGCTGTGTGTCTTAAAATCTTTGGATCCGAGATATTTTTTTGTGTTTTCTTCGATCATCGCTTCGTCTTCTGCGTGTACGCAGACAAGAAGGTCATGCGCGCTTGCTAAGGCAAAAGCTGCATGCAGACTGCTATCATCATCCATCAGAAGATCGCCTGTCGATGTCCCCATGAAAATCTTTAGAGCTATAGTGTGCTTCTTCACTTTTTCGATTTCATCAAAATGCTTTTTATCCACTCCAAAATATAGATGGTATCTAAGAGGAAATCCACTTTCTTTGAGCTGGGATTCGATAAGTTCTTTTTTCTCTTTAAGCCTTTGGCATGTCACTGTTGCAGGATTTGTGTTTGGCATATCAAACACTGTTGTGAACCCTCCGAATAAAGCGGCTTTAGAAGCGCTTATCCAGTTCTCTTTGTACTGATGACCGGGCGTTCTGAAATGCACATGTGGGTCGATAAGCCCTGGGAGAAGAGTTAAGCCTTTGGCATCGATAATATGCGTTTCATCGGATGCGATCTCATAATCGAATACTTCTCCTGTAATAGAAGAGACATTTTTAAGGATAATCATTTGCTATACTCCTTTACCTCGTCGATAAGAAAATCTTTTTGGCAGTAGCAGCAACTAAGATAAATGTTTTCTTTGTGCTGCTTTACTAAAAATCTTGTCTTAGCATTTTCGTGCCTTGTAATGCATTTCGGATTCGGACAAACAAGGATTTCTTCGATGGTATCTGGGAGTCCTGCTTTGAGTTTTTTCTCGACTGTGTAGTCTTTAATGATACTTATCGTCGCCTTTGGAGCAAACAAAGCAACCTTATAGGCATCATCTGGAGATAAGAAGATCCCATCGATTTTAATAAGGTCTTTAAACCCTAGTCGTTTACTTCTGAGGTTTTTTCCAAGAACAACAGGCTTCTTATAGGTGTTCAAGGAAAGAAGTTCGATGATTTTTCCTCCGAGACCAGAGGGGATATGATCAATAACGCTCCCTTGCATAAGGGCTGCTACTTGGTATTGCTTGTCTTTATCGATGAGTTTCATGTAAGGCTCTCCATTGTCGTGAGCAACTCTTGAATATTCAGGGTTTTTGTAAAAATCTCTTCTTTRAACAGATCTTCTTTCAGAAGAAGAGCAAGAAGAGCTTTTCTTACAAAAACACCGTTTGCTGATTGCTCAAAATAATAGGCATGCTTTGTCTCATCCACATCAGAATCAATCTCATAGACTCTTGGAAGAGGGTGCATGATTTTTAAGTTTTCTTTTGCGTCTTTCAAAGAGGCCTTATCGATGCAGCAGGCTTTTTTTGTTTTTTCATAGTCTTTTTCATCATCGAATCTCTCTTTTTGCACTCTTGTCATGTAAAGGATGTCAAGTTTTGGAAGAACTTCGCTTATGTTTTTATGGAAAGAATATTTCACTCCGCTTTTTCTGAGCATATGGCAGATAGAATCTGGTAGCATTAAGCTCTCTGGTGCGACAAAGTACATGCGTATATTGTATTTGGATGCAGCTTTTGCAAGCGAGTGCACTGTTCTGCCATTTTTTAGATCGCCAACAAAAGCGATTTTTAAATCATCAATTTTTCCCTGACACTCTTTGATTGTAAAAAGATCGAGAAGCGTTTGTGTTGGATGCTCGTTTGCACCGTCACCAGCATTGATGACAGGTACACTTGCAACTTCTGATGCAAGCCTTGCAGACCCTTCTGAGGGGTGCCGCAAAATGATCACATCAGAGTAAGAAGAGATCACTTTGATAGAGTCAGAAAGAGATTCTCCTTTAGAGAAAGAGGTGTTTTTAGAGTCTGCAAMTCCTATAACATTACCTGAGAGYTKKTWCATTGCWRKTTCAAAAGAAAGTCTTGTTCTTGTTGAAGGCTCNAAAAATAATGAAGAAAGTATTTTGCCCTTTAGAAAGTCCAGAGGCTCTTTGGTGTTTTTGATACGTTCTGCAGTATAGAGAATTAGCTCAAGCTCTTCTTTTGAAAGATCTTTTATTGAGATGATGTTCTTGTTAAACAACGGATTGTTTTTCATATTAAATCCCTACAACGTTTTTTAATAYTTGGCTTGCTTCGTTAAATGCTGTCTGCTTGGAGATCTGCATCATACAAAAAGGTTCCCTGCATTTTTTGTTTAAGCATGGCATACATGTTCTTGGTTTTTTTAGGATGCGAGCCGATTTCGCTTYATAAGGGCCACAGAGATTTGGGTCTGTTGGTCCAAAAAGAGCAAGAACGTTTGTCCCCATTGCAAAACCCATATGCATAGGTCCTGTGTCATTTGCTATATATAGGTCTAGTTTTTCAAGAAGGGCTGCAGTCTCTTTAAGAGTAAACTTTCCTGCGCAAGATTCAGCATCTTTAAGTTCTTTTACTATGCTTTCCGCGAGTGTCGTTTCGCTACTATCACCTGTAATTAGGATTTTAGCGCCGAGATCTTCTTCGAGCTTTTTAGCAAGATAGATAAAGTTCTCTTTCGGCCACATTTTAAAGCCATCTTTTGCACCTGGATGGATCCCAACAAGAGGGCTTTTGCATTTTGCCTTATTAAGAAAGGAAGCTACACTCTTTTGATCTTCTTTAGATGTGTAGAGCTCGAGTGTTTCATGAGAAATCTTTGCCCCAGCTTCTTTCGCTATATTTAGTCTTCTTTCGATCTCATGCACATACGAGCTTTTCAATTTGTTTGTTAGGATAAAATCGAGGCCTTTATTAATGCCTTCTGTTCCTATGATCTTTGATGGCCCAGCGAGGTGTACAAGAGGGAGTGTGAGTCTTTGCGAAACATGGAATATAAGTGCTGTGTCGAACTTTTCTTTTTTCAAAGCTCTAAGTACTCTTGGGATCTGAAAAAGACAGTTATGCTTGATGGTAAAAATCTTATCGATATGGGGGTTGCGATCGAGCACTGCTTTCCCAAGTGCGCTTGTGAGCACCCCAAGGTGGCAATCTGGAAAACTCTTTCTTATCGAAGCAATAGCGGGCGTTGCCCAAATCGTATCCCCAAGTCCTGTTGTAGATACAATGAGGATACGCGCCGTGCCATCTTGCACGTTGCGCTTTGCTTTTTTTGTTAAAGCATATAGAGCGTAAATAAGAAGGTTTTTTATCTTCATCATTTTACATTCACCATTTTATAACGGTTTTCCCGAGCTTCTACTTCTGTAACACTTTTACTATAAACAAACTCACTATGTGACTTTACAGGGATCAAGGTGTGCTCGAACTTAGATAGGCAGTGTAGAAAGATCTGAGCGATCTGCATGTTCGTAATGAGGGGTATGTGGTTGTCGATAGCAAGTCTTCTTATCTTAAAACCGTCTGTTGTGGCTTTCTGGCCAAAACCTTTTGGGATGTTTAAGATAAGATCTACTTTTTTATTTTCTATTGCGGACTTGATATTGGGCTCTATCTTTTCTGATGCTTTATAAAGGAAGGTAGAGGCAACACCGTGCTTACATAAGAAGTCGTGGGTACCTTCTGTTGCATAGATGTCCCAACCAAGGTCTTCAAGTATTTTTAAATCACTTAAGCACTTTTGTTTGTTATTTCCGCCGATACTTACAAGGAGTCTTTTTCTTCCAAAGGTTTGATCTGTCGCAAGCCATGCTTTAAAGAACGCTTCGTAAAGGTTGTCTCCAAGACAAGCAACTTCTCCTGTTGATGCCATTTCAACGTGGGCGACAGGACTTGCTCCTTTTAATCTGCTGTAAGAGAACTGAGGCGCTTTAACTCCTACGTAGTCAAGCTCGAGTGTTTCATAATGATCTGGTTTGTGGGCGTTCATTAAGATCTCTGTTGCGATCTTGATGAAGTTATGGTTTGTGACTTTAGAAACAAAAGGAAAAGATCTTGATGCTCTGAGATTACACTCGATAACTTTAATCGCATTATCTTTTGCAATGAACTGGATGTTAAAAGGTCCTGTAATTTTAAGAGCTTTTACAATCTGTCTTGTGATTTTTTTTGTTCTTCTTATGGTTTCAAGATAGAGTCTTTGTGGAGGTAGAACGATGGTAGCATCGCCAGAGTGCACACCGGCATTTTCAATATGTTCTGAAATCGCTTCAATAATGAGCTCGCCATTTTTTGCAACCCCATCCACTTCAAGCTCTTTTGCGTCTGTGATGAACTGGCTTATCACAACAGGGTGATCGGGAGAAACAACAGAAGCTTCTTTGAGATATTTTTCTAGTTCTTTGTCACTTGAGACGATATTCATCGCAGCGCCAGATAAAACATAAGAGGGTCTGATTAAAATAGGATAACCGACTTTCTTCGCAAATGCCTTTGCGTTTGTAAGGCATGTGACGCTTTCCCAAGTAGGTTGATCAATATTGAGTTTATGAAGCAGTGAAGAGAATTTTTCTCGATCTTCAGCGCCATCGATGTTATTTGGGTGCGTTCCAAGGAGAGGATACCCCGCCTTATATAGGGGCAATGCAAGGTTATTTGCGATCTGTCCACCTACAGAGACGATGATGCCCTTAGGGTTTTCAAAGTCAGCGATATCTTGGACACGTTCTTGTGTAAGTTCTTCGAAGTAAAGCCTGTCGGATTCGTCGTAGTCGGTGGATACTGTTTCAGGATTTGAGTTGATGATGATGGACACCTCATGAAGATCTCTTAGAGCCTTTGATGTGTTCACAGCGCACCAATCAAATTCAACAGAAGATCCGATACAATAGGGTCCCGAACCAACAGTGATTACAGGTTTTTTCTTGGAAGTTTTTATGTCATGAGCTTGGCCATGGTAGCTTAAGTAGAGATAGTTCGTTTCCGCATCAAACTCACCACCGAGAGTATCGATTTGCTTTACATAAGGAATAATTCCCATCTTGAGTCTTGTTTTTCTTATTTGCAGCTCTGTTTGCTTTTTGTATTTACCGATAGCTACATCAGAAAATCCAAAACGTTTTGCATCTCTCATAAGAGACTTTGTGAGAGGCTTTTCTTCAATGGTGTTTGAAAATGCTGCAATACTTTGAATATGTTTTAAGAACCAAGAATCAATATCTGATAGGCTTTGTGCTTTTTCAACACTTCCGCCTTTTTTAAAGTAGTGGAAAAGGGCAAAGAGTCTTTGGTCTGTTGCAAACTCGATTTCTTTTTCGAGATCTTCAATGGGCTTTGGAAAGTCAGTGAGACCGCTTGCTCCGATATTTAGCATACGGGCAGCTTTTTGCAGAGCTTCTGGAAACGACCTTCCAATTGCCATGACTTCTCCAACACTTTTCATTTCTGTGCCGATGCGTCTATCTGCAGAACGAAGCTTATGAGTGTCCCACCTTGGCATCTTCACAACGATGTAATCAAGGGCGGGCTCGAAGAAAGCACATGTTTTTTTTGTTACTGCATTGTCAATTTCATGAAGCAGGTAACCAAGAGAAAGTTTTGCTGCAACAAAAGCTAAAGGATATCCTGTAGCTTTTGATGCAAGAGCACTTGATCTTGAGAGTCTAGCATTCATTTCAATCACTCTATAATCGCCTGTTTTGGGATTAAGAGCGTATTGGATGTTACATTCACCAATGATGTTGAAATGCGTTGCTGCTTTAATCGCAATTTCTCTTAACATATGGTATTCTTGATTTGTGAGTGTTTGTGAAGGAGCGACTACGATACTCTCACCAGTGTGGATGCCCATAGGGTCGAGATTTTCCATGTTACAAACGGTGATGGCATTTCCGTCCATATCGCGTACAACTTCGTATTCAACTTCTTTCCAACCTTTTAGATACTCTTCGATAAGAATCTGTGGAGCACCATTCAGGGATTCTGCAGCCCTTAGTAACAGTTCTTCTTTGTTTTGGATCATGCCAGATCCTTGACCACCAAGGCTGAAGCCAGAGCGCATCATGATAGGATAACCGATCTTCTCTGCGGCTATAATCGCTTCAGGAACAGTTGAAACCGCAAAACTCCTTGCTGTTTTAACGTCTATTTTGTCGAGGTTAGATTTGAAGTGTTCCCGATCTTCTGTAAGGCGGATCGAATTCACGCTTGTTCCAAGGATCGTAACACCATACTTAGAAAAGACCCCTTTTTCCTCAAGCTTAAGACCAAGATTCAGTGCTGTCTGGCCACCAAAGCCAAGAAGTACACCATCAGGTCTTTCCTTTTCGATGATCTTTGTGACACATGTTTCGTTGAGTGGTTCTAAGTAAACCTCGTCTGCCATGGAAGCATCTGTCTGGACGGTTGCAATATTCGGGTTCACAAGTACAGTTTTGAGCCCTTCTTCTTTTAGAGCTTTAATTGCTTGAGATCCGGAATAGTCAAATTCACCCGCCTGGCCAATGCGCAGACCGCCAGATCCGAGGATCAGAATTTTCTTGCCTGTAAATTTCTTAATTTCTTTTTTCATCATCAATCATCTGTATAAAACTTTCAAAAAGCCAGCAGGTATCTACAGGC
The DNA here is from genome assembly GCA_002402025.1 of Candidatus Aerophobota bacterium. GTDB lineage: Bacteria > Chlamydiota > Chlamydiia > Chlamydiales. Next base: position 23 of record NVUU01000067.1, on the reverse strand, counting down.
CCTGGGTTTGCTTCTGGATGAAA
>NVUU01000066.1 GCA_002402025.1 Candidatus Aerophobota bacterium | reverse complement strand
AAACACTCATGTAATCACAAAATGTTGCCATAAAGCTCTTAGAATCGGTCATATAGCGACTGATCATGGTTCAGAATGTGGAGGAACTATTCCGAGCAATCTCCCTCCATCTGAAGGATTAAGAACAAAGTCTATATTTCAAAATCATGAAAATGCAGCTAGTGTGAAAATCATAACACTTGATGTAGAGAATCGTGGCAAGCGTGATATCGGAGTGAACCCATTTACAAACGAAGAACTGCTCGCTGGCACAAAGACTATATTGCTTGAAGAATATCATATTGATGAGATAGCTCTAGAGCCTGTTGATCCTGATTTTGCAAAAGATTTTAACCATACTGTAACCAAAGAAAACTACACACGCAAATTTTTCGATAAAACTGTCATTACAGAAAATGGCCACTTGTTTGATAAAGAAGCTCTTGAGAGCTCACTAAGCAACAAAAATGAATGCCCAACATGTAGAAGAATAGTCACTATTTTAACAGATAGGCGCGCTGAACGACCAAGACTTTACCATTCCCATCTACACGTAGCACATGTGGCAAATACATTATTACAAAATGAGACTCTAAAAGCACCGCTTTTAGGAACTTGGGCGCTGGCTTGTGCCGTTGGATATGTAAGCCTGCTAACTCTTTCATCTGCAACTTTTGGAGCATCGCTCCTTCTACTTGGAGCATCTAGCATGATATTTTCTGCGATAGGCTCTAATGAGATCAAAACTGGAAATAGAATCCTTGCAGAAAAGATACTAATAGTCACCGCGGCAATATTTATACCTGCAGCCTGTAGCTATTATGGCGCAGCTCTTCTTGGGGTTTCTGCAACGACACAAATCGCAACAACCGTAGCATCTGTGGCTCTGCCTTCCATCTACCACGTTGCAAATATGCTTACTTAATGAGTTAAAAATGGGAAGCATAAGGAATCGTTATGACAACTCCAATCCCAGCAGCAGTGCTACCCGTAGCAGTATAGATGCTTAAAAACAGATTATAAAATAAAGAGGGAAAATCATGTCAACTGCAGTAATCAGCACACCTACTATAAGATTACCCATTATACAAGAAAATGGTCGAGTTAGAAATCCGTGGAACGGAAAGTTCATGATAGAAGCTGGTATCACAGCAGACACTCATGTAATCACAAAATGCTGCCATAAATCTCTTAGAATCGGTCATATGGCGACTGATCATGGTTCAGACTGTGGAGGGTCTATTCCAAGCAATCTCCCTGCATCTGAAGAACTAAAACCAAAGTCTGCAGTAGACAATCATGAAAACATAGCTAGTGTAAAAATCATAACACTTGATGTAGAGAATCGTGGCAAGCGTGATATCGCAGTGAATCCATTTACAAACAAAGAACTGCTCGCTGGCAAAAAGGCTATATTATTTGATGAATATAATATTGATGAGGAAGCGTTAGAGCCTGTTGATCCTGATTTTGCCATATTTGACCTATCTGTAACTAAAAAAAACTACACACGCAAATTTTTCGATAAAGCTGTCATTACAGAAAATGGCCATTTGTTTAATAAACAAACTCTCAATACCTGGCTAATAGAGCACCGTAATCAATGCCCAATATGTAGACGCAAAGTCACTATTTTAACAGATCGGATCGCCGTAGTACCAGAAGGGCGCGCTGGACGACCAAGACTTTACCGTACCCATCGATACACACCATTTGCACATCAACCCTATCCTGCACACATACCACCTATACCACCTTCTGTACTACCTACACATTTTTCACCTACACATTTTTCACCTACACCACCACCACCTATACCACCTATACATTTTCCACCTATACCACCTTCTGTACTACACCTAGCACTCGCACCACCTAATACATTATTACACGATAACACTATACGTGTGGCGTTATGTATAACTCTTGAGGTTGCTGCCGTCGTTGGATATATAAGCCTGCTAACTCTTTCATCTGCAACTTTTGGAGCATCACTCCTTCTACTTGGAGCATCTAGCATGATATTTTCTGCGATAAGCTCTAATGAGATCAAAACTGGAAATAGAAGCCTTGCAGAAAAGATACTCATAGTCACCACGGCAATATTTATACCTGCAGCCTGTAGCTATTATGGCGCAGCTCTCCTTGGATTTTCTGCRACGACACAAATCGCAACAACCGTAGCATCTGTAGCTCTGCCTTGCATCTACCATGTTGCTAATATGCTTACTTAATAAGTTAAAAAAAGGAAAACATAAGGAATCGTTATGACAACTTCAACAGCAGCTACAGCATCACAATTTGCTAGCACATTTTTAATGATGCCCATTCCGGTAACTCGTACACACTATAGAAACCCGCATACTGGAGAGGTTACCTCCCGTGAACGCGTAGATCCAAATACGCAAGTTGTAACAAAATGCTGTAAACAGCTTATTAGAAAAGCGTATCTTTCCCTTGATCATAACAAATATGGAACTTGCAGAGAAACCATACCAACTGAACTAAATGAGTCTCATAAACTCAAAGACAGAGCAACTCATTACCGCACAGAGAATGCTGCTGAAGTAAAAATCGTAAGGGTAAATACTCGTTATGGAAAATGTCTCGAGATCCCTGTAAACCCGTTTACAAACCAGGAACTTACTAAAGTAACAGATCCTTTCACATATGAGACGTTCGAACTTCATGAAGGGATTTTTGCAGCCCCTGCTGAGGATGCAGGTTCACTAACAACTTCAAACGCAAAAAAATTCTTCGAAAATCGTCTTGTAACAGAGTGTGGGGTCGTATTTAATAAGACGGCTTTTTTAGAACGAGCTGCAAGCGAACATAAACATACATGCCCAAATAATCAACGTACTTGTAATAAAACTTTGCAGTTTGAAGGACACCCCCCAGAACCGAGTACTTATGGCGGAGCTTACAATGCATCCACAACGCAGTATATATCACATTCGAATACTTTGATAAGCGATGAAACTATAAAAGCACCGTTTTTAGGAACTTGGGCGCTGGCTTGTGCCGTTGGATATGTAAGCCTGTTAACTCTTTCATCTACAATTTTTGGAACATCACTCCTTCTATTAGGAGCGTCTAGCATGTTGTTCTCTATAAGAGTCTCTAATGAGTTCAAAACCGATTATCCAATCCTTGTGGAAAAGATCGCTCTAGTTGCCACGGCAATATTTATACCTGCAGCCTGTAGCTATTATGGCGCAGCTCTCCTTGGATTTTCTGCAACGACACAAATCGCAACAACCGTAGCATCTGTAGCTCTGCCTTGCATCTACCACATTGCTAATATGCTTACTTAATAAGTTAAAAAAAGGAAAACATAAGGAATCGTTATGACAACTTCAACAGCAGCTACAACACCACAACTTGCTAGCACATTTATTCATAACATGAGGAATTATTGATATGGCAATCACTTTAAGACATAACATTCTAATACCAATACAGGGTGGGGGCTTCAAACACCCTGTGCCAAAAGATGACATAGATACAACTATTGCTGATCCTGTGATTACAGCATGCTGTAATAAGGTTCATAGCAAAGAGGCTCTTATTAAGCATCTCGGCATGCGTGATAACCACGAGCAAAAATGTCCAAGTGATGGCTGCGAAAAACTACTCAACGTCACAAGCTTGAACTTGTTTCAAAGAAAAAGCAGTACTCATAGAAAYGAATATAACATCCATCTTCTTATAAGAGATCATCGTGATCGAATACATCCTTTCACAGGTGAAATAGTAGATGCTAGAGGTAGCATGAACTACGCTGTTGGTTGCTGCAACTCCATTATTTCATCTCCAACGTTAAGAAAACACTTTCGTGAGCATGCAATCGATCTTGGAAGCTGTCCTAAATGCAAATCAAGTATTAATTATAAACCTCTTGGTTATCATTACCTAGATGATGCAAAAAATCATTTGAGCCTTTTTGAGAATGTCGCAAGACTAACAACCGCAGCAGCTCTTGTTGCTATCTGCCTTGGAAGCACCCAATATGCTCTTATAAGCGTCGGTGTTGCCATCGCAAGTATCGGTCTTGGTATTTTATCTCACGGCTTTGCTAAAGTCGATGTAGAGCACGAAAATGGCGAAGTGAATGATTTAGCAAGTTATCTTTTTAACTGCGGATCAGCCACTCTCGGCACAGGTATTGCTCTTGCGATAATGCCCTTTACAGCTCATTTCATAGGCATAGGTGTAACTACAGCTCTCATCACAAATATTGCATCAAGAGTCATTGCAGACACTTGGGAAATGCCCGTAGGAGCTTAATTCGTTAAATTAATTTTAAGATTAATTATAATAATCAATTTAATTGTAATTAAGTCCATTTTTTTATATTATATTTGTTTTATTAGTAACATAATGTTTTAAAAGATATGGATTTAAAAAAATTTAATAATGCAAACCCAAGACCTCTTTCACGCTTTTTTTCAAGAGTGCTTGACTACTTCTTTTTCTACTGCTTCTTAGTACTGCCTCTATTTTACAACTCTCTTTTTGATCACGACTATATGCATCTACTATGCATTATACTCGTGCCTCTTGCTTGGATCCCATTTGAGGTATTATTTATATGGCTCTTTGGAACAACGCCAGGTAAAGCCTTCCTCGGCATACACCTTAGGAACAAAGAGAATAAGAAGCCTTCATTCATACAGTCTTTAAAAAGAAGCTTCTCTGTTTGGTTTAAAGGAATTGGTTTAAACCTTCCCCTTCTAAACGTGATACTTTGCGTAAGAAGACTTACAGAAATGAAGAAAAAAAACACCCTTCCATGGGACAAGCAACTCGGTATTACTATCCTTTATAAGAAGAAAAGAAAAATTAGAACGATTATCGCAGGAATGCTAATAGGATTTTTCTCTTTATTCTATGTTGCTGAATATCAATTTAGAGAGATTCTAACCTCTTCAAATCAAGAGTTTTTTACAAAAAAACTCTTTAACAAAGAAAAATGGATAAACTATGACGATAAAAATGGCGCCTTTAGCGTTTCTTTCCTCGCAACTCCTGAGGAAAAAAAGACAACGCTGCCAATCTCAAAGTCAAAGGACGCTCTACCCTACACAGAAATTAAGCATTTGATTAAAGAGGATGATGTGCAGTACGAGCTTAGCTACACAACCCTTCCAAAAAGCCTCATGAAATGGAGCCCCAACCTTCTTTTAAAAGGATCTTTAAAAATCTTTGCATCAAGTAAGTCAGGCATTAAAATCCTCAATAAAAGCACGAAGAGATATAAAAATCTTCCCGCTCTTGAGTTCATCATGCAAAAAGGATCTACTCATGAGAAATCAGGCAGACTGATCTTAATCGAGGATACACTTTATAAACTTGATGTTACATACCCAAATGAGAAAAAAGAAGAGTTGCAAGAGAACATAGCGATCTTCCTGCACTCATTTGAGTCTAAGAAAAAATAAGCTTAGTCTCTGCCTCTTGATTATCTTTCAGAACTTGCATTGAGCTTTTGATAGACACCTATTGACACAATAAAAATGGTCGACATAAGAAGCAAAAGTACTGGGTATACCATCATCTCAAGGTTTGTTTTCGCTGTCTCGATCGTTAAGACTAGCCCCTCTAGCGCAAGGGCTGTTGCGATGATCATCACAAACTTGGTGAAAACCGCCCTTTCCTCTTTCGGAGGTCTGTCATGCCCAGGCTTGATCACCTCTTCAACCGTAAGATATTTCGCAACATCCACAACAGCAATCGCAAAGACAACAAGTCCCACTTCATCAAGAAGGTTATATACTGAGAAGTCACCTTTAGAAATATCTAAGCCTATGGAATACAGAGAATAAAAAATAATCCAGATAGATATGATGTAAAGAACAGCACAGCCAATGATATAACCAGCTTTTGAAAACCCAAGTACTATCTTAATTTGTTTGTCCATATGCCTATATAAATAAATAGCATTCTTTATTCCTTTTAATATAATAAAAAGCTGGAAATATCAATTAATTTATTTAAAAATGTGATTCTCGAAGTTATTATAGCTTTATACTCCTAAGAATTAGGGATCGTAAATTTAGTATTTTTTCAAGGCCTGATCAGCTATAATGGACGCCATAAAACCCACACGAAGAGTAAAATGGCAACAAAAGCTTCAAAATCCGCGACAGTCCTAGAAATCCTGAAAGGTCTGTATCCCGACAGCTCTAATTCCACTTTAAAAAAGTGGATCAAACATAAAAGAGTCTACGTGGATAGCCTACTTATTCTACGTAGTGATTACGCCGTTACAGAAGGGATGGACATCGAGCTTGATCGTAAGAAATCCTACTTCAAAGAAGATATAGAGATCCTCTACGAGGACCCAGATATCTCTGTCATTCACAAACCCATGAAACTCTTAAGCGTTGCAACAGATAGCGAGAAAACAAGAACGGCTCACGACCTTCTTAAGACCCGCTACATAGGAAAAAGAGTCTATCCTGTTCACAGACTCGATTATGAAACTTCTGGTGTTATGGTCTTTGCACTAACAAAAGAGGCACGCGAGTCGCTTAAAAAGCAGTTCGAAGAGCGTTCTACAACTAGAGTCTATGAGGTTATTGTTGAGAATGAAATGACAGAGACCAAAGGAAAGTGGGAACATTTTCTAAGAGAAGATGGGAATTATAAAATGCATATCACTAAAGATGAAGAAAATGCAAAAAAAGCCATCACTTTTTTTGAGACGATAGAACTCAAAAAAGGAAGATCCTTCCTAAGATGCACTCTTCATACAGGAAGAAAGAATCAGATCCGTGTTCAAGCTGCAAACGCTGGTTACCCCGTCATCGGTGACACTAAGTATGGAGCAAAAACAAACCCAATCGCAAGACTTGGGCTTCATGCAGCAACTCTCGGCTTTGCACATCCAAGATCTGGTAAAAAATTCTCTTTTTCTTACAAAACTCCTTTGATGTTCCAAAGACTCTTTAAGAATGTAGATCAATAATCATAAATTTTCTATAATCATTCACAAGCGATGTGGGAGATCTATGAGAAAAATTTATCGTTGCCGCTGGGATAAAAAGATCGGTGGTGTTTTTGGAGGGCTGGCTCAGTACCTTCGCTGTGATCCTACAATACTACGATTACTTTTTGTTGCAATCTGCATGCTAACATTCTTAATTCCTGTCATCGCATATCTAATCGCATGGGCTGTAATCCCGCAAGGCCCATCAACATATGTAGTCATCCCTTGTAAGAAGCTTTACCGCTCCAAAGTGAACAAGAAAGTATCTGGGATCTGTGGTGGCCTTGGTGAATATTTCAACATTCAGCCGAATTTCCTGCGTATTTTGATGGTGGTACTGGTCTTTGTATCTCTCATTTTTCCACTTTGTATCTCCTACATTGTAGGGCATTTCATCATCCCGGAAAATCCGAACCAATAATATGCATAAAACTTTTAAATGCTTTCTTTTAGCTATTCTTTTTTCTACTACGCAAATAACTTTTGGCGCGCCTGTTCTTGTAAAAGAAAACCAGGTTTGCTGCGAGATAAAGTCCCTTCTGAAAAGACTTGGATATACTGGTGAATATGATCTAGATAGCGTCTTTACATACACACAAAAGCATTGGATGCAGTTTCCAAAAAACCGTTGGGATTTTTCAAAAAATTATCAAAACAATAAAAATGAATTATTTCCCTACTTTAACAAGCTCAACCTGCTTGAAAAAATCGAGGCCAAAAAAACTCATTATGATCTAGCAGCAATCCACGGAGCTACCCTTTCAAGAATGAGAAACCGGATCGCCTATCTTGCTGCTGAATGGGAGAAAGGAGTCCGATTTGATAAAATCACTTTTCTCACAGGACCAAGAACCTTACAGAAAAGCTTCGAAGGTAAAAAGGACCTTTTGACGGCATCTTGTGAACTTCCCTTTGCAAAAGAAACAGTACCTACTGGAGCTCTGCCTGAAAATGAGATGCAAATGGCAAAGTTCATCTACGAATCGGCAAAACTCCCCGATGGCATGAGAAACCTTCCTGTAGAATACATATGCGCAGAGATAAAAAGCGCGCATCTATTTCCTCATACAACTCCCACAACATCTGATGCTATCCTCACATTCCTTGAATCAAACCCCAAAGAGAAAACCCTTCTTCTTGTTTCAAACCAACCTTTCGTTATGTATCAAGACATCATCACAAGATACTTTCTACAGCAGGAATTTGAAATCGAAACGATCGGCGATAGAGCCCATGAAAACATCACAGTCTCAGTACTTATAGACAATATCGCAAAATGCCTGTTTTGGGAAAAACTCGCACGAGACAAGTTTGTAGATTAGGTCTTTTTCTTTTCTAAAGAGTCTTTTATAATCCTTTTTCTTATGATCAGATACCTTGGCATTCATTATGGAAAATCACGAAACTAAAAAACCTCTTGTTATCATTTTACTCGGGCCACCAGGCGTTGGTAAAGGCTCCCAGGCAGAAAAAATCTCATCACACCTTCACCTGCCTCATATCTCTACAGGGGATATCCTAAGAGAGAATATCAAAAATAGCACTGACCTTGGCAAAAAAGCTAAAAGTATTATGGAAGAGGGTAAACTTGTTCCAGATGCCCTCATCAACGAAATGGCATTTGATCGTGTAGAAAAAGCAGACTGTAAAAAAGGATACATTTTAGATGGGTATCCAAGAACAACTGCCCAGGCAGAAGTGCTGAGTAAGCACCTTGGCAAAGATGCTGATATCAAGGTCATCAACTTCTTTGCATCAGATGAAACAGTTGCAACAAGAATCAGTGGAAGACTGATCTGCAAAAAATGCAAAACCTCTTTCCATAGAGCATTTAAGAAACCTAAAAAAGAAGATGTTTGCGACAAATGTGGCGGAGAGCTATACCAAAGAGCTGACGATCATATGGATACTGTTCTAAAAAGACTGCAAGTCTATAAAGAACAAACAGAACCCCTGATCCAGTACTTTGATCAAAAAAAATTACTTAAAACCATCCTCTGCGAAAAAGGGATGGATGAGATTTTCAATGAAACTTTAGCCTTTCTTAAGTGAGGAGATATAAAACGTGAGCACAGATAGTGAAAAAGAGGCTATTGCCGCCTTGAAATCCGATTTGCAAAATTTCCATGACGACTGGGGAAAACTCTATGAAAATGAAGATGCTCTAAAAAATCCGATCTATTTGAAAAAGTTCGCACTAGATATCCAAAAACTTGTCTTTGATGCTAAAAGACTTGAAAAGTTCCCAAACTACGAAGAACAATCTCAAGTCGTCGTCTATCTACTAACTACTCCCTGGGGTGCTCCCTTTGTTGCTAAGACAACTCTTCACGCTGCAGCAAAAGATTTTGACGAAGCTCGTGCAGAAGCTTCTTCATTATTTCATTTACTAAAAGACTTCATGAATTATAAAAGTGTTTTCAGTAACCAGCTCTATTGCGTTCTAGAAGATTATCGCAAAGACATAAGCAAACCTTAAAAATAGGAACTTTATGAAAACACAAAGTATTATCATCTTAGTCTTTGGACTCGTTGTACTCTCAGGCGGCGTCATGGGCTATGTTAAAGCAGATAGCATTATGTCCCTCATCATGGGAGGCACGTTCGGTGCTCTTCTCATCGTATCAGGACTCCTTGTCTACAGAAACTCTATCCCCTTCTTTTTTGTAGCGACCTTCACAACCCTATTTTTGCATCTCTTCTTCCTGTACAGGTTCCTAAAGACAATGACACTCATGCCAGCGGGCGCCATGGTACTTCTCAGCACAGCTGTAGGAGCCCCACTCTTTGCCTATCTCACAAGATATGTAAAAGAAAGATCAGTTGACGCAAAGTAGTATTAGAGCTCCCCAAGGAGCTCTAAATTTATATAGCACTCTTCTTTTCAATATCTTTCGCATCAACTGTATATTTACTAAAGCAAGATGAATCCTTATATCTTCTCTCAATCACTTTCCAATCGATATTATACATAAACATATCGATGTATTTTGCTCTATCAAGACCGTACTCTGTAATATAGGCATGCTCCCAAACATCCATAACAAGCAATGGCATGCCACCTGCGAGGTGCCCAAGATCATGTTCATTGACCCATACATTGAATAAATGTCCTTGGATCGGATCACGGTAAAGAATCACCCAGCCAATACCTCTAATCAGCCCTGTAGATAAATAATCTCTTCTCCACTTCTCATAGCTTCCAAAATCTCTTACTATTTGTTTGTAGAGATCGCTTTTGGGAGACAGCTCTACCTTTTTACCAAGGTTCCCAAAATAGAGCTCATGAAGCCTCATACCATCATATTCCCAACCAAAGCGCCGTTTTAAAGCACCAAAAGCAAGAGTTCTCCCTTGATCATTTTGCTTCATATCTTCAAGCGCCTTTATCAGGTTATTCGTATTCTTCACATACCCCTTGTATAAGGTGAAATGCATCTCAAGTAAGCTATCGCTAAGACCCTTAAGCTTCCCACCAAGCAGGTGAGAGAAGTCTTTCGCCTTGTAGATAGGATCAAGAGAAGAGCTTTTGCTATAGTTCTTTTTTATATAATTTTCACAATCAGTGTCAGCTATAACCGATGATAGAAACATACAAGTTCCCAAAACATATAAAATATTTTTTGTAAAATAGCTAAAGAATCATGATTTAAGAGCCTGTCGTGTTTTGAATAAAAAAAATAAAT
>NVUU01000065.1 GCA_002402025.1 Candidatus Aerophobota bacterium | reverse complement strand
GAATCATTTTTTTGAAACACTAACGGGAAATAATAAAGAAATCCCTTATCTTTATCCAAGTGAAACTCCATATACAACAAAAGTATTAAGAAAGAGAGTTGCTGAAGCCCCTATCGTGGGGGGGAATCTCGCCCTGATCTCATCTCTTATGGGAACTAAGTGGCAGCTCGATACAAGAGGAAAAATTCTACTACTTGAAGATGTAAACGAGCCTCCCTATAAAGTAGACAGGATGCTGACACAGCTAAGGCTTTCAGGGATGTTTGATCATATAGAAGGTCTCATATTAGCGTCGTTTTACAGATGCGAATCAGACAAACCAAGCAGCCTTAGTTTAGAGCAGGTGTTCGATGATGTGTTTGATAGGTATGAGTTCCCGATACTATGTGGTTTCCCCTCAGGGCATATTAAAGAAATGCTAACCATTCCACTCGGCTCATTTGTTAGAATGGATGCAGAAAAAGTTACACCTCTTAAAAGAATGAGCCACCAGCTTCTAGAAGCTTGATCTCTTCATCTGTTGATTCTCTACCAAGGATCTTGTTTCTATGAGGAAACCTTCCAAACTTCTTTATCACTTCAAAATGCTCTTTTGCATAGTTAAGGGACACTCCGATGGGTTCTTTAATGGATTCAGGAACCTCTTCATATAACTCTTCAAAAAGTTTTAGGCATCTTATCTGATCATCAAATTCTTCAGAGTGCTCGAGTGGTAGGTAGAAAAAGACTCTTTCTATATAAGAAAGCTCTTTATGCAGGCCTTTCTCAAGCCCATCTTTACAGAGTTTCAGAGCTTTTTCATCATACTCGAGGAATTTAGGGCTGTTTCGGTAGATATTTCTTGGAAACTGATCAAGCAGGAGCAGGATTGCCATGAGAGATCGTGGATCATCTCCTAAATGATCGAATTTTCCAAGGTAAGCCTCATCGATTGCTATTTTGAATTTTTCTGTGATCTCGGCATCGATTTCATCTCCGCCACTAAACCAAACATTTGCTCGATCTTTTGGAAAAAAGTCCTTATTTTCAATATTTCCGAACCAAAAAAAAAGTGCAATTTGTAAAATTTCCATTTTTTCACTCAATTTTTTCTAAAGTGTAAAGTCTACTAAATCAAAGAAATTTAAGCTGCTGTTTTTTTAAGTGATTCATTTTGAAAAGATTAAATATCTCTATGATTGCTAATGGCTGTTAATGGTCAAAAAAGAGCATAAAAAGGTAGCGAGTGCTCTTTCTGGTTAAAAAATGACGTAAATATATAAATAAGTACGTTAAAAAATTTTTATAGTATTTTAAATTAATTCGTTAAACACTTGTTTTTATATTAAAGAATTTTATACGGTGAAATTAATAATATATAAACTCAACCAGGGAGCATATATATATGGCAACAAGAGCTGAAACTGGTCAGAATCTTGCAAGACAAATCATCAATATTATCGCCTATGTGGCGTTATTTGCGGTGAGTGTTACTGCGGTTACTGTACCTTTCAACAATAACTATCTAATGGACGTTGTTTCAAGATACAACCCAGACTTTATGGCATCTGCCTACGTTTGGTACATCTTCTACATCGTTGAATTCGTATTTCTACTTTGCTTCATCATCTATCAAGGTGTTAGCAAAAGAAAGAACGATAGAGTCTTAAGATCTATAGACACACCATGGTACGTATTTGTAGTTTCTAACATCATCTGGACTTTCGGGTTCTTTTATGACGTTCAGTGGCTAGCATTCGTAGCAATGTTAATCTCGGCAGTAGCATTATTCTACATTTTTATCGAACTTGGTATCGGTAGAACAAAAGTTACACGCTGCTTCTACTGGTGTGTGCACTTCCCATTTGCAATCCTCGCTGCTTCAGTCATTTTTGGCGTTGTTTCTGAGACTGCAATGTTCTGTATTCGTTACAACCTCATTTGGTGGGGAATTGGCCAAACTGCTTGGACAGTAATTGCTATGCTAGCAGTTGGTTTCTTTGGTTCATTATTTATGCACTGGAGAAGTGACGTAGGATTTGGATGCACAATGGTTTGGTTTTCAGCAGGTATCGCTGTTTATCAAAACAACTACGATCCAGTGGTAACAGCATTCGCTTATCTTTTAGCTCTTTATTTTGCGATCGTTACATACGCTTGTGCGATGCATAAACCAAGAGTGAATAAGAAAGGGTCGAAGTAAGATACGTCTTGAGTCGAGTTTATATAAAGACTGCGCTTTGCGCAGTCTTTTTTTTGCCTAAATATCTTCATATGCATATACTCTGCTGGTCATAACTAGCCGAGGGGACCCATGGATACTCGTCAAGAGACTGCGAATAAGAGCTTTGATAAGCTTGTTTTCGAGGTAGATCAACAAAGCAAATCCTATACTAATTGCAAATTTAACTCTTGTAAGTTTATTGAAAGCCTTATGCAAAATGCTAAATTTTCAGAATGCGAGTTTAATTCCTGCATGCTCAGTAATTTAAGCCTCGAGAAGGCAAGGTTTACCCAAGTATCATTCAAAGGATGTAAACTCTCAGCACTTAAGTTTTATCAGTTAGATTCCCTTCTATTATCATTTCATTTTGAAGACTGTGTCTTAATTGGTTGTAGTTTTTCAGGACTTCAAATCACAAAAACGAATTTTATCAACTGCCAGATTAAAGAATGTGACTTTATCGAAACAAACCTCGCAAGTTCAAATTTCCAAGCATCTAACCTCAAAGGATCTAAATTTCATCATTGTAATTTACGGATGGTGAACTTTTTAGAAGCGACGAATTTGCAAATAGATCCTTTGAATAACGATTTAAAGAAAGCTGTCTTTGATTCAGTGAATGCAATCAATCTACTTCACTATTTAGATATCACGATTAAATAATTCCTTTTCCATTGATTCTATTTCCTTTATACAGAAAGAAAGGGAGTATTTGTGGAAAAAAGCATGCAACGTCCTTATGCTTGGGTCGTTTGGTTTTTAAGTACATTATTTTTGTTCTACAAGTACGCTATCGAGGTAAGTCCCAGTGTGATGGCTACTTCTCTTATGCGAGATTTCCAAATCGATGGTGCAGAACTTGGAAACCTTGCTGCTTGTTATTTTTATTCCTATCTCCTCATGCAAATCCCAGCAGGACTCTTAATTGATCGCTACGGACCAAGAAAAGTGACTTCGATTGCGATACTCTTTTGTGCCCTAGGAACCATTTGCCTTGGGTTTACTGGCTCTATTTGGGTTGCCATGCTAGGTAGATTCCTAACAGGGATTGGAGCCGCAYTTTCGGCGGTAAACTGCTTAAAAATTACGGCAAACTGGTTTTCCATTAAGCGTTTTGCATTTATGGCAGGGCTTATGATGTCTATCGGGATGCTTGGCGCAGTTGGCGGGCAAGCTCCTCTATCCTTATTCATCTCTGCCGTTGGCTGGAGAACTGCACTTCAAATCATTGGATACTCAGGGATAGGGCTTGCATTCTTGTTTTATGTTGTTGTTCGCGATCATCCTGAAAATAAAAGAGATGTTCGTATCATACCGAGTAAAACAGATATTAAGATGGCTTTGAAAGAGCTCTTTAAGAAAAAGCAGCCATGGCTACTTTCTCTCTATAGTGGTTTTGCCTTTGCTCCTGTTTCTGTATTCGGTGGACTTTGGGGCGTGCCTTTTCTCATGCAGTATACAGGACTTCCTCATGTGGGAGCTGCGCACCAAGTCTCCCTGATCTTTATCGGTTTTGCAGTAGGCGCACCTCTCTGGGGCTACCTATCAGATCTATTTGGCTCAAGGAAAAGGATCATGTATCTTGGAACGTTTCTTGCAACGATCTGTATGGGGCTTGTGATTTATGCACCCATATCTTCTCACTTTCTGCTTGGGTTTTTACTTTTTGGATTCGGGCTCACGATAAGCACTTTCTTGCTCTCATTTACAATGATCAAAGAGATCATTGCACCTATCTTTGCTGCAACAGCAATTGGGTTTATGAATACCTTTGATGCACTCATTGGTGCTATCTCAGATCCTCTAACAGGAAAGATTTTAGATGTTTTTTGGGACGGCACTTTGGAAAAAGGCGCTCGAGTGTTTTCTGTTTTTGCGTATAAGCTTTCACTTTCAACACTGCCTCTTTACCTATTTGTATCATTTATTCTTCTCTTCTTTATCAAAGAAACTTACTGCGATGAAAACTATCCCTCTTGTCTTCCTTAAAAATCCGATTGGAAAAATCAAAACAAACTCATATAAATATATTTTGTCACTATTTGCTGAACGTTGATAAATTGCCCAAGGAAAGTTATGAAATCTTTTGCGACTTCTCTGATTATACTATGTATGTCTTTTACACCTCTTGTTGCAAAGCAACAAAGAGCTCATAAAGTTTTTCAAGTATCTACTTTTTCTGCGCTGTTGAATGGGGTTTATGATGGCGAGTTTAAAGTAAAAAGATTAAGAGAATTTGGAGATTTTGGTCTTGGTATAGTAAATAATCTTGATGGTGAATTGATTGCTGTTCAAGGTGAGTATTACCATATAGATCCAAAAGGATATTTAAAACCGGCAAAAGCAAGGCTACTTACTCCTTTTGCAAGTGTTTGTTTTTTTGAACCGCAAAAAACATTTATGGTAAGGAATATTAAAGATATAAATGCTCTTCAAGAAACACTTGAGGATAAATTTTACAACGTTAACGTCCCTTATGCCTTTCGTATTGACGGAACGTTTCCTCGCATCAAACTAAGAAGTCTAAAGCCGCAAAGTAAACCATTTATAAAGTTTGCAGAAGCTGTAAAAGATCAATATGTATTCGAACTTGAAAATGTTAAAGGATCTCTTGTTGCCTTTTGGTATCCCATGTATCTCTCTGGGATCAATGTTCCGATCCTGCACATGCATTTTGCCTCTGAAGATCGCAAAAGAGGGGGTCATGTGTTAAATATTGAGTTAAATACAGCGACTGTAAAAATGATGGAACTTAACAATATTGAGATCCAACTGCCTTCGACAAGATCGTTTGCAAAAGCTGATCTTGAAGGGGACCACACACACACAATAAAAAGAGTGGAATCAAGAAATTGAGATTTATGTATTTTGATCGAACAAAAAAAGCCCTTTTTAAGCTCTACTTAAAAAGGACCATTTTATCTAAATAACTATTATGAAGAAAAGCGCTAGCAGACCTAAGCACTAACTCTATTTTGAAGGCTAATGWGACCGTTTGTTTCTCCAAATATGGACTTTTGAGAGGCAAAAAGGTTTTGCGTTTTGGAGGTGGCTTCACCTCCCATCCCCATAGATCCGTTGATCACTTTCTCTGTCGTTCTCTTTGTCGTTTTAATACCATCAAAAGCCTTGCTTGCTTTTCCTTGCTCTATACTTTCTTGTGATTTTGGAGGATTTGCAATTTTTGTAATGCTATTAAAATTATTATTACTTACGTTTGCAGTTCGCATATATGCTCCTTAAGTTTTCTGGGCGGGAATGCCCTATGGATAATATTATATCAAAAAACAAGTTTAGAAACAACATAATGAATACTTTAATTATATAATATGCTGACAATGAATATGTTAAAAAAACAACGATTTGTAAACCCTACACATTTAGCAAGATAGGTTCTATTGACATCTAGCGCTCTAGGGGTTATTTAGGAGTTAAAGGAGCTCTTCATGCCTCAAGAGATATCAAGCCCAGAAAAGATGTATTTCCCAGGAGAGAAGATAACCAAGAAAGACCTTATCGATTACTATCACCTTATATACCCCCTTATGGGTCCCCTTATAGAAGAGAGGGCTATTACCCTTGAGAGGTATCCCTCAGGTATAAAAAAAAGTGGGTTTCTACAGAAGGACTGCAAGACCAAGCCGCCTAGTTTTTTAAAGCTTCTAAAGGTAAAGAAGAAAGACGGCTCCTTTATCAACATGCACCTTTGCAACAATAAGGATTCACTTACATATCTTGTAAATCAAGGTACCATTACATTCCATACAACGCTTAATAAAAAAACGTCTCAGAAGCCAGACAGAGTGATTTTTGATCTTGATCCAAGTGGAAGTAGTTTTGAGCCTGTACGAGAAGCTGCTTTTTTTCTAAAAGAGATTTTAGAAAAAAAACTCTCTTTGAAATGCTTTGTGATGACAACGGGATCAAGGGGATTACATGTGATTGTTCCGATTACTCCAACACTTGAATTTGATAAAGTTAGATTTTTTGCAAAAGATGTTGCAACATATATGAGCGATTTAGAACCAAAAAAATACACAACTGAAGTAAGAAAAAATAAAAGAGGCAAAAGAGTATTTATAGACTATTTAAGAAATAGCTATTCACAGACAGCTGTCGCTCCCTATTCCGTTCGAGCCTATCCAAAAGCACCTATCGCAATGCCAATATCTTGGAAAGAGCTCAAATCTCCTAAACTAAATGCAAAGTTTTTTATCCTTAAGGATGTTAAAAAAGCTCTTGAAAAAAAACAGGGTAAATACACTAAAATGACGCCCGTAAGACAAAGTCTTTCCAAATCTATTAAAACCCTAAACCAGATCAAAGCCTAGTGAAAACCCTGCATCACCTTTTTCTTTTATGTTTCTTTTGTATGTTTTTTAATTCCTTTATTTTTGCAGACGATCTTCAAGACAAAGATTTTGAATTTGTCGGCCGGCACTTTATCGCAAGCTATTATGATTGCGATCCAAAAGTACTAGATCATGTAAAGCATCTTAAAGAAGCTCTTTGCAAGGCAATAGAAGAGTCTGGAGCAAGCCTTTTAAATATGACAGTTCATAAGTTCAATCCACATGGGGTAACTCTTGTAGCGCTTCTTTCAGAAAGTCATGCAACAATTCATACCTATCCTGAACATCGCGCCTGTTTTGTCGATCTTTTTACCTGCGGCACAACCTGCAGCTCTGAGAACTTTCATAGAGTTCTTTCAGAAGCGCTGCTTGCAAAAAACTCAAAAACAATGGTCTTAAATCGCGAATAACGATTTTAATTAGGACGTTTCTCTTTTATACATGACCATCTTTCTGAAATTCTTGTATGATATGCTCTCTTAAATATCTGTTGGGCTTATTGTGGATTTTAGACCTTTAGACTATTCAGATCTTGTTTTGATGCATAGGTGGCTTAACACCCCTCATGTAATGAAATGGTACTCAAAAAAACAAAAGTCCTATCAAGAGATTCTTACTAAGTACAAACCATACATCCTTAAGAAAAACGGGATAGAGGGGTTCATTGCACATTATAATGGTACGCCTATTGGTTATGTCCAATATTTCCCAGCGCAAAGCTACTACAAATTAAACATGTATAAATATCCAAAGCTAAAAAAAGCCGCCGGTCTTGATATGTTTATAGGAGAAGAGTTTTATCTTGGAAGAGGGTTCTCTAAAAAGCTTCTTAATGACTTTTTAACCGCGGTTGTAAGGCTTGATTACTCTTACTGCGTTGTAGATCCTGAAGTTGATAATACAATCGCAAAAAAAGCCTATATGAGCGCCAATTTTAAAAGTCTTAAAAAGATCTATACAGATGAGGGGAGGGTACATGAGATTTTCATGAGCCCATTACTTAGAAAGTCTATGTATCAAATACGGCAAGATACAAAGAAGCGCCATCCCGCCAATAAGAGAAAGCTCATACTCAAGAATATTTGAGATCCCAAGCATCTTTGGGGGAATAAACCCAAATCCAATCGTTGCGATACATGAAAGAGCACCAAGCACTGTTGTTACTATAATACCGATCCTGCCAAAAGGTATACGGAATGCTCTTGGAACATCTGGTTTATCAAAATGAAGCTTTATCCCTGAGAGAAACAAAAAGAGGTAAACGACCATGGCAAGCTGTGCTGTGATCGCTGAGAGCAGCCAGAAAGAGCTGTTCACAGTTGGCATGATCACAAAGGCAAAACAAAGAAGAGATACGATCGCTCCTTGGAGAACAAGGATACGAACAGGTGCTCCATGTTTGTTTACTTTAGATAAAAAGCTTGGAAGAGATCCGTCTCTACTTGCTACAAGTAAACCTTTAGTTGGGCCAATTACCCAAGCGCCAACGCTCCCAAGTCCGCCAAGAACAATAAATAGTGCCATGACAGGAACAAGGTAACCGAGATTGAATCTATCGAGCAAGATTTTGAACCCTTGCAAAGCTCCTGTAACGAGGCTAAGTTCTGTTTTCGGTACTGCGATTGCGATGCTGAGCGATGCAAAAACAATCGTAATAAGAATAATCACAACAGAGATCCCAATAGCTTTCGGATAATCTTTTGTGGGGTTCCTCATCTCAGCTGCATGCGTTGCAGCCATCTCAAGGCCAATAAGTCCAAAAAAGATACTACTTAGAAAAGCAAGATCATCAATGTTTGTTTTGCTTGGAAAAAAGTTTTCTAGGGTAAAAGCTATTTGTGATGTATGTCCTTTAAAAACCCATAGAAGGCCAAGTATAGAGATAAACACCATGGGTAGGATCGTACCCACAATAGCGCCTGCTGTGCTCAGCCAAGAAGAAGCTTTCATCCCAAGGCAGTTGATATAGGTGGCTCCCCAAAAGAGCACAAGGATCATGGCGCTAATATAGAGCTTATTGGTCGCAAGTGCTGGATTGAACATATATGTCAGTGTTCCAGCAATGAGTGCCATGATCGTCGGGTACCAAACAACGTTATAGATCCAGTTGAGCCAGATAATAATCAGGCTCCATTTGTTGCCAAAAGCCTCTCTTACCCAGATGTAGATCCCTCCAGTATTAGGCCATCCAGAGCCAAGCTCTGCAGAGATCAAAGCACTCGGGATAAAAAAAGTGATACCAGCAAGGATATAGAAAAATACGAGGGAGAAGCCATATTCGGCAGAGATCGCAAGAGAGCGTATGCTATCTACTGCGATCACATTGATCATAACAAGCTGAAAAACGCCGAGTACTTTTTTATTCATGGGATGAGTTTTTTCGATCTATTGTTTAAATATATGTCCATGGTACGATCTGCGGCCGTTTTCCGGTAGATAATCTCATATACTAAAGAAAACTATACAGAAACTATCTAAAATTTAAAAGGAATAGATCATGGATCTTGCCAAGTGGAACTTAGACCTATGTTTAATAAGGATGCGTTATATGTCCCAAGGAGAGTAAAGGTAGACCATCCTGTATTTACGAATGATCAGCTTAAAGCATTTGAAGAAAGGCTTACAAAGATCAAAGAAATTATTACTGGAGATGGTGACATTTCGGTTTTGGATATTGTTGAGCATGTGGATCCATTCTACGCTGAAACAATTGARCATTRGATGATGAGAACCGATCTAAGAGGGCATTCTCCATATGAGTTTGCTGGCAGAATTCCTAAGAAGGAAGAAGTAAAAAAGCCTATTCCTAAAAAAAAGGCGTTTTTACAGTAGGTGATGCGGATATGTAGGCAGTGACTTCGTAACAAAGGAATGAATTCTTAGAGCGATCTCTTCACTTATTGGGGTTGTAAGATGATATCTTTTGTCTGATGCGGGTTTTTTGTCTTTCATAAAAAAGTGATTGATATCCTCAAGCCAAACGAAATGTACATTTTTGTTTCTAGAAAGATTTTTTCTATAAATTCTGAAATCTTCCTTTGTAGACTGGTAATCTGTCCCAAATCCCATAATGAGCGTTGGAAGGGATGCCTTTTTTACAGTCTCTGCACTTGATAGGCTATATTCTCTCCATCTATTTAGGTAGGCTTTGGGGAAACTGAGGAGTTTGAAATCTCTTCTCATCCTGCCTTTTTCTGCTCTTTTACAAATAGGGTTATATTTCACAAAGTAGTGGTGGTTGATGTTCTCTCTGCTCTCGCAAAGCATATCAAGATGCTTTAGCTGCTCTGGTATGATTACGTAAGGACTTCTCGGAGATCCCCCAAGCATAACGATCCCATCAACATCAATTTTTTTTGCAATGTGTGGCGCAAGCATAGCTCCAAGACTATGCCCTATGAGAAGCAAAGGAACATGATTTGCACGTCTATCTGCTTTTAGAATATTAACGCAGCTTAGAGTGTCCTCAAAAAACTCTTGTTCTATTGTAAAGTCATCATAAGTAAGTGTTTTATATATTTTTGCTCTTTTRGGAAAACGCGCTGTTACAATGCCCATTTCAGCAAGCTGTATCGCAAGATCTCTTGTCGGTGTATTTGGGCCAAGCGTACCATCCTCATTAGTGCTTCCTGTTCCTGCAATAAATACTGCTTTTGCAATAATGGGCTTTTTTTTTGGATACATGATCGTGCATCGAATAGGGTAGGGGGAGTTGTTAATTTTTTTATATTCTGTATATACAAGAGAATCGTCTTGCTTTGAAAAAAGCAAGGCGCAAAAGAATATCACAGGTAAGTAGAGAAAGAACTTCATTCCTTAACCAGTTTATTACAAAAATATTAGAAAGTAATATTATAGACCTTTTTAAAGAATGGAACAATATGTAAGGCATTTTTATTAAGATTAAATTACTTTGAAATTTTAAAGTAATGATATGTCTCATGGTACCTAGCATACTTTCTGTTCTCATATTCTGTTTAACGATCATCTTAGTGATTGTAAGACCTAAAAGACTCAGCATTGGTACGAGCGCTCTTGTCGGTGCGGTTCTTGTTTTTGTCTTCAATCTTGTAAGTGTACACGATCTTTATGAAGTTGTAAGAATTGTCTGGAACGCTCTTGCGACCTTTATCGGTATTATTGTTATTTCTCTTGTTCTTGATGAGATAGGCTTTTTTGAGTGGGCTGCGCTTTCGATCATCTCTGCAGCAAAAAAATCTGTTATGAGCCTCTTCTTTCTTGTGATCCTTCTTGGAGCGCTCGTTGCAATATTCTTCTCTAATGATGGCTCGGCGCTCATTTTAACACCTATCATACTTGCAAAAATAAAGCTTTTGAAACTTCCAAGAGAAAGAGCCTTGCCATTTGTTATGGCGGGAGGCTTTATTGCAGATAGCGCCTCGATTCCTCTTGTTATAAGTAAC
>NVUU01000064.1 GCA_002402025.1 Candidatus Aerophobota bacterium | reverse complement strand
TAATAAAAATAGTCAATATCAATACCTTCAGCATTGGTTCAGTTTGGCAAGCATATACTGCAATTATCAAATTCGAACAAGCTGGAGAATCTCAATGAAAAAGCTATTTGTCATAAACTTATTATTCGTAATTACTAAATATTATAATACAAATAGACATTTATTTACATTGGTAAAGATATATTTAATTTACATTTTGATGTAATTAAAAGTTTAAATATATCGATTGAAAATAAAATTGTAGTTATTAAAAAAATGGTTAACATTATGTGCGTTGTTTTAGGTTCTCAATCCCCAAGAAGAAAGGAAATATTTGAATACTTCGATATTCCTTTTACTGTTTGTTCAAGTCAATTTGACGAGTCGAAAATTCCTTTTAATTATGATCCAAAAGAGTATGCAGAAACGCTTGCCATAGAGAAAACAAAAGCATTAAAAAAACAATTCAACAAAGAAGTCATCATTACCGCAGACACGATCGTGCATTTCAAAAAAAAACTATACCCGAAGCCTAAAGATGAGAAGGAGGCGTTCTCATTTTTAAAAGAATTAGTTGGTAATACCCACGAGGTATATACAGGGGTATGCGTTTCACGGGGAGAGGAGTACTATACAGGTGTGGCTCTAAGTACGGTACAATTCCATCCTATTGAAGATGAGAAGATTAAGGATTATATACGCCTAATAGACCCATTAGATAAGGCAGGAGCCTATGCGATCCAAGGAAGGGGCTCTTTAATAGTGTCAAAGGTTGACGGTTGTTATTACAATGTTATGGGTCTACCGATCTCACTTTTATCAGATCTCTTAAAAAGGGTTGAGATAGATCTTTGGAAGTCCTATTCCAAATAAAGAAGCTCTTTTTTTCACTTGTTCTTTTACATGTTTTGGCAAAACAATATTTAACTAAATATAGTAAATATTACAAACGATATATACACTCGTTTAAACAGTATAATTAAAGTTTAAATTGTTAAAAATATGTAATTTATATTACTATTTGTTTGTGTAATTAATTGTTAACACTGTTATAATAGTTGCTAATTACAGCTAATATGGTTGTTGATATAAACATAATAAACCAATTAAAATATTTTAAGGAGACAATTATTATGTCGAGAATAAATGGAGAATTAGCAAGGCTAGCCACATGGGGCCAACCTGCGTCACARAACATAACTAGTAAAGGATCTAGACTAAGACCTAGAGATGCATCTGGAAGAGTTACTCCACCAGTTATTGAAGCTCCTGTAGCTAGATTTGATAGAGTAAAGAGTGCAGTTTCAAATGCTGTTATAACAACTTTTACTGCTATTAAATCAATCCCTGCGAGTATTGCTTCTGTAGCAAAAAGAGCTGGAAGTGCTGGTCTAACAGGGATTAAGTCTGTTGGTAATGCTTTTTCACTAAGTTCTATTAAAAGAGCTGCTTCAACTACTTTTACTGCTGTTAAATCAATACCTGCTGGTATTGCTTCTGTAGCAAAAAGAGCTGGAAATGCTGGTCTAACAGCTATTAAGTCTGTTGGTTCTGCTTTTAACGCAGGAATTGAAGGTGTTAAGGACTTTGGTTCTAACCACCTAACAAAAAAAGGAAGAATGGCAAGATTCATAATCAAGCATTCTTCTGAGACTGTAAAAGAAGCTTTATCTGGTTTTAAGTCTTTCCGTAGACTTGATACTGAAAACGTTCTTTACAAAGCTGTTACTTCTGCTATGAAACAAGGTGGAGAGTTCACATCAGGCGTTAAAGGTTACCTAACAAGAATGGTAAACGAAGCTGCTAGGTTTGCTGGACTACAAGCTCAAGAAAGAACTCCTTCTTCTACTCGAACAATGGATGATTTAATAAAGGTTCTTCCTAGCCTTATTTCTAAGGCTCCAGTAGTTGATGATTCAATTGCTTCTAGAGTTAGAGCAAGAAGAGTATCAGTTGCATAAACTGTGACTTTTAATTAAGTTTATAATAAAGCTGCATAGCCTTTGGTTCTGCAGCTTTTTTTTGTCTTTATTTTCCCAGAAATATTTCCAAGATTTTAAATAAGCCTCATTTTGCCTTTTCTTARTACCTTCTTAACTCTATCATTACCGAATTTTAATATTGTAAACCAAATTTTTTAAATAGGAGTTAATTATGGTTTTAGAAATAACTGGAGGTGTTAAACCTCTTCAGACGGCACTGCTATCTAAACAAGTGCGATTTTCAAGTAAGGAGACTCTACCAAAAAAAAANCGATGTTTCTCAAAGCACACTGTCTTCTGCTGTGGTAAAAGAGGATGTCCCTACTAAAGGTCCTTGTGAACGATTCACCAGTGTGATTTTAGCAATCCTTAGGTATATTCCCATAATTAATATGCTTATTCCAAGTAAGAGAGTTGATGATGTTGAAGATCACTCAAGTAATGGTTCTGGTGTAGCTTTAGAAAGTACAAACAAAGAGCAAGTAGAGACGACAGCTATGCAAAAGCAAGAAACTACACACAATGGTTCAAAGGTGGAACTTGAGAACAAAGAAGTAGCTACTCTGGATAAAGTACTCGTAACTTCCCCATTGAATGAAGCAAATCTAAATCTATTGGCAGGATCTAGCAGCGTATCAGCGCTTGTAAAAGAGGACTCAGGTAATACTGTTGCAACTGAAATTATGGACTCTGAAGATTCTGATACTGAAGGATCAATGCTTTCCGAAAAAGATACAGGTGATACTGCAGAGACGGGGGTGAAGGATCTTTTACCATGTTCAAATCAAGGCACTGTAATGGTAGAAGAAGATTCATCATCAGAGACAAGTTCTGTGCAATCCTTTGCATCTTCTAATAGTAGTTCGGTGTATACAACACCAGTATCTTCTGATACTGAAGATGATGCTACGGAATCTACTAATGCATTACTACTGGATGGTTTGACCAAGAAATTCTACCCGAATGGTGGAACAGATTCTGATAAGGCACAGCTGGTTTTTGCATTTGCAGAATATCTTCTTAAAGAAGGTCACGATGTAGAAGCTGTGTTAAAAGCTACTGAAAAACTATTCAAAGGATCAGAAGAAGCATTTGAAGAAGGTAATGAGCTTGCTATGGCATTTACATCATTCAAAGCTTTGGGAAAAAGAAGAAAAGACCCACTACATGGCCAGGATGCTATCAATCTTACTGCGGAAAGARTGGTAACAAATATGAGAAAGCGTGGAGTAATTCTAGCTAAAGTATAATGATAATACGTATTATTATTCGTTATGGATAAAAGCTCTCTTTGAAAAAGAGGGCTTTTTTTATGTTGTAAAACTGTTTGTGGCTATTTGTCTTTTTTCTTAGAGCATTTTTTCTTGCAGAGACTGCAGTCTTTTTTTTCTTCGGGTTTGCCGCATCTCTTGCAGCTAAACTTGTTTGTACCAGTAAGAATTTTACCGATAGCAAGACCTATTGCACAAAGTATGACTACGATTGTTGCAAGAATGATTGTGAGTGTGAAAGTAGACATAAGTCCTACTTCTTTATTTTCTTACCATTAGTATTAGTATCAGCGTTACTGTTTTCAGTAGATGGTGGTGTTACTTCGATCCAAATAGGGGATCCCCATGCAATATGACCATCTTCTTGCTGAGCTCTAATATAGTAGTAGGTGAAAGGAATATGTTCTTTGGTTGGTTTTAGCAGATCGTCTTCAAGGGGTGTCATCTCATCAAACTCAAAATCAAATGAATCTTCGTTTGGAGAGAACTCTTTTGCGAGATTGCCATTTCTGAAAATTTCGATCTTTGTGATTAAGCATGTGCCTATTACAGAGCCTGTGATATAGCGGTTATACATAAGACCTGGTTTTGCTCCTGTAGAGATGATACTGCCGATTCCTTGAGATGCGATCTCAAGGCTTACGATCATCCTGGCGCCTGTTGTTGCGTAGCATTTGCGATCTCTTAGTGATTGGAAGAGAGACTCTCTTGATTGTGTCTGGGCAATGATTGCTGTGAGGCCTGGTGTGTACTGTACTTGAGAGGACTTATAAAACCTTTCAAAAACACCTCTATCGTCAAGTCCTCCTGCAACAAAGCCAAACTTGTGGCCTGCATTAAGAGCTTTTCTAATGGAGCCGTCTGCATACTCTTCTACGCCTTTACCGCCGCCCGTAATAGGTTTTAAGTTCCCTTCTTTTTTTAGGCATTCTGAAGATCCCCAAGAGTTGTATATCTCAACAACTGGTTCGTACTCAGGTGTAAATTCTTCAAAGTTATACCCAAGGCCTTTTGCCATAGTAAATGATGGGATCGCGATTAAATCCTTTGGAGAATGAGACTTGTAGATTTTGCGCAGATTGTTTGATTTTGATTCTTTTTTACGAAGAAGAGGCTTGTTATCTTTTGAGAAGATCAGCTGTCTTAGACCTTCATCCTTTGCGTCATGGAACCATTGCATTCCAAGGAATGTTACGAAGCGATCTTCTTCGTTAAATTCCGATACTTGYAAAGTGACATTCTTCCATACATCAGGAGAAGTTTCACTTTCATTTTCAAAAGAAGAAGTTCCGTAGAAATAATACGCGTAGTCATCTCTAAAATGTCTCAGACATGACTCGATTTGGTTTGATGCATCGAATCTTTCGGATTCACCGTGGAATGTTCCCCAGTAGATGCTTCTATTATCACCAGATTCTATGCATTGGATTGGGCAAGAAAAATAAGCTTTATTTGTCATCGTATTTAGAAGCTTGATGCGATAGATGCCTGTCTCATTAAAATAAAGGTTCGGAAGGTTAATAAATCCTGTTTCAGGAACAAACAACTTCCAGTTAAGGTTTTCTCTTAACTGCTCGTAAGAAAGCTCTATAAGCGTACCTTCTTCAGCATTTGCTGTGAGGTTTCCGAATTGATCTTCAAAGCGTACAACAATATCAAAACGCTCGTTCTTACTCACCATTGAAGGTGCGATCACTCGGATATTATGAAGGGTTGACCCTCTTACATCGATGCTGAAGATTTCAGGATCTTTATAGTCTCCTTTTCCTTTCGTATCGATATAGAGATAAAAAGGTCTTCTTCTTTGTACGTGATGTTGAGCTTTTGGTGCTGTGTCTGTTTTTTCTACACCATTTAAGATGATAGAAAATTCTTCTCCAGCTTTTACTTCCTGAGGGAGTACGAACTCAAACTGAGGGCATACAAGGCTTTTTCCTTGTACAGATTTTCCAAGAATTTTTGTGCCAGTCGGAGGTATTAACCATATCCCAGATGTTTTACTTTTAGCGTTTGCGCTTGGGATTTCCCAGTCGATTTTTCTGCCTCTTGACAAGGGATCAAATTTAAGTCTCGTCCCTTTTGGAAGATTGCTCGCAGGGGAGTAGGTGAACTTTATGGGAGATGGCTGCCCAGCTAGTGCAATTTTCGGTTCTGAATAACAAATAGATCGACGCATATACAATAACCCCACTACATAAGTATAATAGAACCATCATGCATCAAAAAGTGATTCTTTTTCAAGAGAAACTACTACATTTAAAGTTCTTGCTTTTCTGCAGGGATGATGCGGATTTTTTCAACAGAGCGTTCGGAGGATTTGATGATCTCGAGATCGAAGTTTTCGTGGTGTATTCGCCAACCCCTTGTTGGGATTGCGCCTGCCCTGTGGAATACATAGCCGCCTAAAGTGTCATATTCTGGACTTTGCGGGATTAGGATGTTGAGTTCCTTCTCAATATCAATGATATTCATCTTTGCATCGACGATCCATCCGCCTTGTGGATGTGATTTGAAAAGAAGTTCATCTTGCAGATTGTCATATTCATCAGCGATTTCACCAACAAGTTCTTCTAAAATATCTTCGATCGTCAAGATTCCTTCTGTTCCGCCATATTCATCAACAACGATTGCAATATGGATTTGTTTACTTCTGAACTCTTGAAGTAGATGGGAAATTTTCTTTGTCTCTGGAGCATACACGATAGGCTTTAGCAGTCCTTCGATGGTGTTTTCTGTGAGGACTTCCTGTTTGTTTTCCATGATGTAGTTCAGTAGATCTTTGTAGTTAAGAACTCCTATGATGTTGTCCACAGATCCCTTGTATATAGGGATTCTGCTATAGCCTTCTTTACTGAAGCTTTCAGAAGCTTTTTTTAATGTGGCTGAAGAGGGCAACGAATGCACATCGATTCTTGGAACCATGATCTCTCTTGCGATGCGGTCTCTAAAAGAGGCGACGGATACGATGAGTTTTTTGTCTTGAAGGTCGAGTTCATTTTGAAGTTCTGATTCAAGAACAAGCTCCAAAATCTTTTCTTTTACCTTGTAGGAGGATTTTGAATACTTACTATTTTCTAGGATAGATTTTTGTATTTTCAAAAGTAAAAAGGTGATGGGGCAAAAGAGGATTAAAAATAACGATGCAATCGGATAGGTGGTCTTAAGAGCTGCCTTTGGGTGGTAGACTCCATAGAGGTTGCCAAAAAAGTCGCAGATCAGGCCGATAAAGACAATAATTGCGACGATAAGAGTAAAGATAGAGGGATTTAGTGTGTAATGACCCTCAATTTTTTCAAAGGCTGTTGAGAAAAATCCATAGGAAAGCAGGTAGAAAATGAAGGTTGTGGCGTAGATGATCCTTGTGATTTGTTTTGTTGAATCGTTCAAGAAGGTGAGGTTGGTCCAGCCATCTTTTGGGAAAAGCTTTCTTGTGAAATAGTAAAAATAGAAGAGTTTTGGCTGGCTGCGGAATTCTTTCTTGAGTTGAATCTTTCCAAGGGAGTTCATCGCTTTGGAAGCTGCGGTAAAACAAGTGGAACCTATGATAAAGATCAATGGAACAAGTAAACTTTCAAACGTCATGGTTACTAAACCTCTATCGCCAATAGATAAGCATTTTATGAGATAAGATCAATCTAAAAGCTCATTCCGATAGTTCGCAGATATAGGGCTTTTTGATTTTCGGGCTTAAGATAAGACGATTAGCAAGAAGGTTATCCATGCATTTTTTCTCTTCTTCTCGCATAAGGATGCGGTCTTCTTCTTCGATATCATCGAAACCGAGAAGATGAAGTAATCCGTGGACGACATAGAGAGTGAGCTCTTCGTTAAAATTATGGCCATGTTCTTGAGAATAGGCAAAGGCAACTTCTGGACATACAAAAACTTCTCCAAGTATCTTTTGCGCTGTGTCTTCGTCTGCGTGATCCATTGGGAAGGTGATACAGTCTGTTGGTGTGGGGTCGTTGAAGTATTCCTTATGAAGCTTCGAAATCTCCTCTGATGTAACAAAATAAATACTTGTGTCGTCGCAAGTAACCCCTTTGAACTCAAGGGTTGCTGTTACGACACGCTCTATCTGCTTTTGTGAAACTTCGAAGCGATCTTCGGAGTTTGTAAAATGAACAAACACCGAGAGAGCCTACTTAGATACAAGTGTTTTAGGAAGATTCGTGACTTTCTTGTCCTTCTCATCGTCCCATTTTCCAAGCTTTCTAAGAGCATCGATACGCTCAAATCGCTTTAGAACATTACGTTTCTTTCCGCCCTTACTGGACTTACCATAACTAGGATGTCTTGACATAATTTACTTTTCCTTAACTATTTAACTTTTCCAATAAAAACGGACGTATTTGCTTTTTCAGCAAGTGCGTTCGTGTGTTCTTTATACCCTAAAGATAGGTTATCTTTAAGGCTTCCAGTCTTTTCAGAAGGGTAATGCCTTCTCTTTGGGTAGACGTGACGTCTCTTTTCTTTTTTACTCATTCTAGTCATAAGAAAACTCCTTTTGAATTGAAATAAAGTATAGGGAGACAATAAGAAAGGTTCAAGGACTATTATAGAGAAATGAGATGAAGTTTGGCATCTAAATAATTTTTATAGCGTTTTTCAAAAAGTTTCTTCTTATCTTCACTGGTATAGTCCTCAAAATCATAGATTGTTGTAAAGGAATCCATTGAAGAGGGAGGGGTGTCTCTCAAGTTGAAGATGGCTCTACTTCCACATATAGTATCTTCTTCATAGCTGATATAGACATATTCGATGTGTTTTACTAAGTTCTCTTTCACAATTTTATGGGGTAAAAAGCTCATCTTGGGGGCGCTCCAGAGAAGATTATCTATATAATCAGCAGCTTTTTTCGATGGGGTCATTATGACAAGGGGATGCTTTTCACTTGCGTGTTTACTTGCCACCTCTACGATTTTCTTGATCTTTTCTTGGGGACTGTTTACTTGAAACAAGATGACTTTAGTTTTTGGATTGACCATCTTTTTTGTCTTCGGGTTTAAACGTTCCGGCGGAGATTAGGAATTTAAAAGCTTCTTCTGTCGTGATATCTGTTTGTTTGATCATATCTTCATTCATCATGACAAGAAATCCAGAAATAGGATGGGGGGAGGTCGGGATGAAGATCGACTTGCAGCCACTTTTTAAGTGCTTACCCTTCTGCAGAGCTTCTGCCGGAGCATCTGCTGATTGAAGTCCGAGAGCGTATGTGTTTTCATGGGGGAAGGGAACAATGACCGTTGATTCAAACATTTTTTCTTTGTCTGCAAAGAAGGTCTTTGTGATGTCTCTTACGATTCTATAGATCTTTTTGACAAAGGGGATCTTCATCATGATCTTATGGAAGGTGTTTTGTAAAAAATTTGAGAAAAACTTCGTTCCTACGTATCCAAGAATGATAATGAGAAAAAATAAAAAAATGAGAACGATGATTCTTGAGGTGAAGAGAAGAAGTGTTTGGTGCTTTTGTAAATAAACGACGTTTTGGCCAACAAAAAGAAGTACATGGTGGACGATGCCAAAAAAAGGAGCTGTGAACAAATCAACTAGAAAAACCAGGATTATTACTGTTACCGCTATAGGAAGCAGAATCACAAGGCCTGTAACAAAGTACTTTTTCATCATCCCTTTTGAGGTTCAGCTTTTATTTCTGGGTGTTCAGGCGTAATCACTCCACAAGACACAATATATTTGATAGCTTCTTCTGGCTTCATATCAAGGAAGATGAGATCGCTTCTATCATACATGAGCAAAAAGCCTGTTGTAGGGTTAGGTGTCGTTGGTATTAATACTGAGACAAGGTCTTTTGAAGTAGAGGATGAGCATATTTTTGGAGCGTCTCTTGAAATAAGTCCAATCACGTAAGAGTCTGTATTTGGAAATGGAACCATGACAACTTGCTTGAAAGAGTTTTTATCAGTGACAAAAATCGTTTTGATGATCTCTTGCGTTGTCTTATAGACTTTATTGACAATAGGGATTTTATGTAGCAGCTTATCACTTATAGATATCAGGGTTTTAAAGAAGAACCATCGTGCGATCATTCCAAGGATGACAGTGACTAGGAAAATACAAAGTAGGATAAGGAGCTGGCTTCCATAGCGGATGACTTGTTCGGGCTTTAAAAATAGAAAATCTCGATTGATTCTTGGGAAATTGCTTAGAAAATGCGAGACCATTCCAATAAATGGACCTGTCAAAAAGTTTACGATAAAGACTACGATTGCAATGGTTACTGCAAGAGGAAGAAGAATAACAAGACCCGTTATGAAATACTTTCTCATAAAAACTGCCTCTACGCGGTGTAATTGGTTGAATGTGTAATCAACACTATATCAACTTTATTCAATTGTAAAAACTTCTATTTTTTATTTTTCTTTTTTTGGGAATTAATCAGCTTCCAAATACTATCATGAGTGATAAAATCGACTTGTTTTAAAAGAACCTTTATTCGCTTTCCAGGATTGAACACTTGGTTTGTGGCTTTACCGATCAAGGCGTTTCTCTTATCATCAAAATGATAGTAGTCTCTTCCTATTTCGGAGATATGGATGAACCCTTCAAACATGAGGGGATAGACTTCAAAATAAAATCCAAAATGCTTGACCTTTGTAACAAAAGCCTCGTATTCCATGTCCGGATCGTTATTCAGATATTTTTGAAGAAGGCGAAGCTTCTTTAAGAGATTGACAGAACTTTCTGCTCTAAAGCTGACTCTTTCTTTATCTGAGCAATGCACGGCGATTTCTTTAAGAGCCTTTTTTTCGAGTGTTTCCTCAAAAAGAAGTCTATGTATGACAAGGTCACTATAGCGTCTTATAGGGCTTGTAAAGTGTGTGTAGTGCTCAAGACAGAGTCCGAAGTGACCAACATTATCTTCTGAGTAGATCGCAAGCTTCATACTTCTGATAAAAGCGATACAAAGTTGGTAGTGGTTTTCGGATTCTTTAGCGCTCTCAAAGAGTTTTTGTACGTCTTGTTTTGTTGGGGATTTCTTTAGCTTGAATCCAAACATGCGTGCGAGGGCATAAAACTCTTCGCTATCGGAATCTGAAGGAGTGTCATGGATTCTAAAGATTGCTGGCGTGTTTCTTGATAATAGGGAATGTGCCACGGTCTCATTGGCTTTTAGCATAAATTCTTCGACAAGCTGGTGAGTGATGTCATATTCGATGAGTTCAACACCGCTTGGATCCTGATCCTTTTCTATGATAAGACTTACTTCTGGAAGGGATAGGTCGACAGATCCTCTTTTGTTTCTTATGGATTGAAGAAGCTTGCACAGCTCGACCATCAAAAGAACGGTTTTTTCATGTTTGTTTTTAAGCTTGCCTTCGATGATTTTAAGAGTTTGTTTGTAGGTGAAACGTTTTTGGCTTTTTATATAGGAGCGTCTGATGTCATAATTTTTTATGTTTCCCTTGCTATCAAAGTGCATGAAGACAGAGACGGTAAGCCTTAACACATTTTCTTTAAGGGAGCAGAGGCCATTAGAAAGCTCTTCTGGCAGCATTGGAATACATCTACCAGGAAAATAGGTGGAGTTGCTTCTTTTGTAAGCTTCCTCATCAAGAAGAGAGCCTTTTTTCACATAGTGAGAGACATCTGCAATATGTACTATGAGATGAAAGTCACCATTTTCATCCTTTTTCAAGGAAAGGGCATCATCAAAATCTCTTGCGGTATCTGGGTCTATTGTAAAAGTTTCTTCCTTTGTAAGATCGAAGCGATCTTCCAAATCTTCCTTTTTTGGTTCTTTCGGGTATTTTTCCGCTTCTTTAATCACTCCTTGTGGGAATGTATCTGAGAGGCCGTATTCTACAAGAGCTGTTTCTATATCTGAGCTTGGTTTTTTGATATGGCTTAAGATGTTTACAACATCTGCTGTAAGTTTTCTTGGGTAAGAGCTCCAGTCCTGCACTTTTAGGATAACGATGTCGCCAAGCTTCAAAGGAGTTTTTGTGAAAGGTTTTACATGAACAATCTTTGATTCTTTCAGAATATGAGAGTAGGCAAGAAAAACCTCGTTCTCTTTATCAAAAATGACACCAAGGATC
>NVUU01000063.1 GCA_002402025.1 Candidatus Aerophobota bacterium | reverse complement strand
TGATGGGGTTGATGCAGAAGAGCTCTATCTAGATCAAAATTTTTTTTCTGAGTTGCCAGAAGAATTGCTTCGGCTGAAGTGCCTTAAGCGTCTTAGTGTGTATCATAACCGTTTGCTCCATCTTCCTGCGTGGCTGTTTGAACTTGTGAGTTTAGAGGCTGTAAATTTCAGTGCGAATAAGATAACCTGTTTGTCGAACAAGATTGGGAACTTGCGTAATTTGCACACGCTAGATATTCAGCATAATGCTCTAGCTGAACTGCCGGAACCTGTCGGTGAGTTACCAAATTTGAAGTTTTTGTATTTGGGAGGTAATCGTTTAGAACAACTTCCAGACACTGTTGCATGTTTAAAACGGCTACTATATCTCAATATTACCTACAATCAGTTTTGTGAGATTCCAAAATGCATTGGTGGCCTTTCCTCTTTGTTAGAGCTACGGGCCTATAATAATCAAATTACAAGCCTGCCGGCAGATGTTTCTGGATGGAAGCAGTTAAAAGAGCTTCATCTAATGAACAATAGTTTGCAATATCTTCCTGAAGAACTTGGTGATGTAGTGTCTTTAAAAAAGCTAGTGTTAGAGAATAATAAGCTCATAAAACTGCCTGAGAGTATAGGAAACCTCCATCAGGTAACGGATTTGGACTTACGAAGCAATCAGTTATCTCAAATACCTTCTTCGATTGAAGGACTGCGTTCTCTGAGATTTCTTGATTTGCGTGATAACAAATTAATTTCGTTGCCAGACAGTATTGTAGAACTGCCTAATTTGGAAAAATTGGATGTACGATTAAATAAAAAATTGCGATTACCTTCATGGTTAAAAGAATTGAGGAAAAAAGGTTGTCTTGTCTACACTTAACGAATCGTTTCAATCAAATTATTGTTAATTTTCAAACATAGATATAATGGAGATCGCCATGGACAATGTAGCTGTTATGAAAAAATATTATGAGATGCTTGCGAAGAAAGATGTGGGCAATCTCGGAAAATATTTACATGCGGATGTTGAGTTTAGAGCACCCCTTGCAAAGTATCAGGGAAAAGAAGCTGTATTAGAAGCGACGAAAGGTTTTGCGAGCTTTTTTAACACGCTAAGTATTCGTACATGTTTTGGGTCTGGAGATCAGGCTGTCTTGCTTTATGATTTAGACTTTTCGGAACCTGTTGGTAAAGTTCCAACAGCAGCAGTCATGACTTTCAAAGAAGGCCTTGTTGCAAAAATTGAACTCTTTTACGATGCCCGTCCATTTGAAAGAATTAATACTTAAGTTTTATCAGGGTTTGTTATGAAAAAATATCTATTCACACTTTCTTTATTCACAATGACGCTCAGTCTTTTTGGGAATATGGAAGAAAAGATTCYTAGTTCTTGGTTTGATGGATTCAATCGTAGAGATATTGTTTCTATGACAGAGATCTATGCTGATGATGCTTTGATCCATGGTAAAGAAGGACTTCTAAAAGGTGGTGAGGGAAATTGCAAATCTCACAAAAAAATGGTTAGATGCTATGCCTGATGCGGTTGTCACGCCTCACTGAATGGAGCGAATGGGGCATTTTTATGCAAATTCATTAAATAGGACTTACGTAATTTCTTTAGGAAGTTGGATTAACTTTAGTCTGGTATTTCGCATTGGTGCAATAAAATCATGATTTTAAACATAGCGCTTTATTTTTTGAATAT
The DNA here is from genome assembly GCA_002402025.1 of Candidatus Aerophobota bacterium. Lineage (GTDB taxonomy): Bacteria > Chlamydiota > Chlamydiia > Chlamydiales. The sequence continues at coordinate 9,638 of NVUU01000063.1, read as the reverse complement.
ACTTTCTGCTGTGACTAAATCCTCTTTTGTGTCAATTTCCGTCCATTTTAATCCAGAAATATCCAGAGCATAAAATGGAACATTTTTTTTAATGAGTCTTTCGTAAGCACCTTCGTAATACTCTTGATAGTTTTTTCTGTCCTTCATCATTGNTTTTAGTTCTGAAAACAAAAGGTTCGCTGTCTCGCTATTGATTTTCTCAATGCCTATTGATTCACCCATAGCATCTCTAGGATTAACTGTTTTACTGGCATTAAGCACTCTATTCTTGTCGTCAATAATTACTTTAATCTCTTCTGCATCAAGATTGATGTTTTTATCAACGCACAAACAATTTTCATGTTTGCACTCAATAAGATTTTTAAGTATCTCTTTATCAAACACCACGTCGGCATCGAATTTAACAAAAGCTGAGTCCATAATCAAATCTTTTGTTAACATTAAAGAGAATCCGGTATTTGNTTTCSSTRTWTYWRWYRWWTRTYACRAAMTRKRMMKWYMMAWYSRGMMWRWKRGYYKTYAYAARMWYSTTTRKCTGKKYWTGTAAATACCCGAGAACAAATATAATTTCACTGATTCCACAATCCTGAATATGAGATATCATCATCTCGAGAATTGTATTACCTCCAACTTTTAACAGACTTTTAGGGCTGTTATTTGTTAATGGCCTGATTCTGGAACCGACTCCTGCTGCCAGAATGATCGCTTTCATTTTTATTTTTTGTTCGGTTTTTTTCATTGTTTCAACTGCTTTCTGGATTTTTTTAAATAGATTTATCTACAAGCGCCTGCTATTTTTTACATATAACCGTATGATTTTGAGATATTTGGCGTCCTCTTTGCCAGCTGCGAGCAAGGCCGTGAAAAAGCTGGCTGATCGCAAAAACCCATAGCATTGGAGTGAGTCTATTGCTAACCAAGGCAAGAGATAGCATAAAAATAAACACTCCCTCATCAAAGGAAAAAAACTTTTTCTGTTCACCTATAAACCAGCGGAAGTTTGCTAAAACACCATACCCAAGTCCGGCAGTCTCCTTCTTTTTAACACGCGATGCTTCTTTGGATGTTTTTTCCAAATATCCGCTGTCTCTAGACATTGCGGTGTAGATTGTGAGATATTTGACGTACCCACGGAGGGAATAGAAAGCAACACCAGTAAAAGCTAAAAATACAGGCAGTACATTTTGAGATTGAGAATAAGCGGCGTATCCAACTGATCCAAACCAAATGGTTACCTGTATCTGATCGGTCAACTTGTCGAAAAAACTTCCTGAGAGTGAGGAGGTTTTTCTATATCGGGCCATTTGCCCATCCATACAGTCAAGTATATGGCTCCAATGAATCAAAATTGCTGCAATAATAAAATTTACAGTGCCACCGGAAACAATAAATAAAGCTGATATGATTGCGGTGATAAAAGAAAACAGTGTAATCAGGTTTGGAGTTACCCACCGGACATCCACAGCTAAATAATTAATTGCAATGGCCAAAGGTGACGTTACAAAAGAAGACCACCATTCATCATCTTTATTTTTTGTTGCCCATAAACGGGTTAGTTTTTCATTCATATTTTAGCTACTTGTGTCGTAGATTCACCCCTTAAAGTTTTTTCTATGTGAGGGAACTTCGGATGTTAATCGGCTGGTAACAATTCTTTTTTATTTAAATACTCGAGGAAATCGCATGCAGATTTTCTTTTTTATCCTGTGAAGAGAAAGCAGCTAAGAGGGTCTCAGTTGAGCATCTATCGTTATCTGTGTTCGCCAGCTCCTGTAGAGGGGCATGATTAAAACTCTCTTCAACTTGTAAAATCTCTCGCAGGGAATCTAAAAAAAACTCAATTTCAATAAAAGTTAATTCACCAATATTCCCAACTTGAAATACTTTATTCTTGAAGCAACCCTTTCCTTCATAGATAATAATGGACTTCTCACGTAATTTTTGACGGAAGATACCAACATCAATATGAAACGGGATATGAACTGTCGTTAAGACAGAGCACATGTCCTTCTGATCAATCAAGAACTTAAGACCTAAATTCAACATTCCTTGTCTCAGAAAATTTGCTTTACGTTTAATGCTAGCATGGCGATTGGAAACCCCTTGATTCAATATATTAGCTAGCGCCTGCTCCAAGGCATAAAACAGAGGAACCGCCGGCGTATTGGGTGTCTGTGAAAAGGCTTCGATAAAATGATAAAATTTATATAAGTTCAGATAGGTGGATTTAACCGGAAGATCTTTTAATTTTTTAAATTCTTCTGTTTTTCCGATCACAAACGACAATCCGGAATATGAGCCAATCGCCTTAGAACTCGAGCTAGAACAATATGCGATGTGACATTTTTCCATATCAATAACTTCTGCGCCTGCACTACTCACACAGTCTACGATAAACATCGAGTCGTTGGCTTTTGCTAATGCACCAACTTTTTCTAACGAGTTCAGCATTCCCGAGCTTGTTTCATGATGAACCATAGCAACGATATCAATGTCGTGTTCTTTCAGATAGGCTTCTATCCTTTCCAAATCCAATCTCTCTCCCCAGGGAAATTCCAGTAGAAAAGTATTTTTATTATGGATTCTAGAAATATTGAACAGTCGTTCGCCAAACTCACCATTGGATAAAATAAGAATATTTTTATTCCCAACCGCTGAAGAAAGTATTGCTTCATTCGCTGCAGTCCCAGAACCCGTAATCACTACAGCCCGGTAATTATCCACGTTTTTTATTTCAAAGAGTTTTAGTAATTTGTTCTCAACACTTTGCAGTAAACAGTCAAAATCAGACTCTCGATGACAAATGTCGTCTTTACAAATGGCCATTCGCACGTTTTTTGCCACATTTACTGGGCCAGGTGTAAATAATAAATATTTGTTCCTCCTCACGTTCTACTCCACAAAGCATACGCTTGATGATCATTTCCATTGAATAAGCTATCCACCGCAGTCCACTCCGTAAGTGTTTCATTAATGGTTGTTTGTTCCATATATTTTCTCACTGTATATTCGTTCTGAAATTTTACTATGCACCATTTCACCGCATTCCAAGACAACACTGCACAAGTGTGTTTAGACGCTATGGTTGTGGGATAGCAACGCTGTGCCTCATTCCCTCTGCGATCTCTGCAGTTTGTTGTCCTGTTCGCGTCGTTGAGGAGTGGCGGCACTCGACCTTTGGTTTGTCACCCAGTCGTTGATTTCCGTACTGTTGAAACCCAATCTTAGAAGCGGGGATTTTACTCTGCTGCACTATGCGATAGAGATTAGTCCGACTAAGCTTCAAGTGCGTGGCTAACTCATCAAGAGTGAACCACGTGTTAGTTTCCATAATTATCTTCAAGTACGATTGAGTGACGACTAATTACTGTATGATGCGTATGACATTGTATGAAAATTAACATAGGGAGAACAGCGTATGGCAATTAATATAGGGARAATTTAGAATTAAAGCAAGAATTTTGTGGTGGTTCGAACGAGTAGTAAGGGTGTCAATTTCCAGGTGACCTTTCCTGTATTTTCTGAAAGTTTCTAGCAGGCCCTCAATCAGGGACTATGGAGCATAAGAAAAAAAGCTTGCTCAAGAGGATCTTTAGTAGATTTTGTTATTGAATCTACAGGAAGGTTTACACAGCTATAGGATGCAAAAGATGCATTTGAAGTGCTGGTGCTAAAAAGATAGTTATTTCAGCCCCTGCTAAAGGGTGATGTGCCGATTGCATCCACAGTTGTATTCAGACCAAGAATTGTCCGACATGCGAAAGTCAAAAACTCTTGATATGTGCTGGAATTTTGGAGAGAACAGTTATTTCCGTTTTGTAAGTGCCAATGAGGAAATCTATTTTGAAATATGCCTTGATCTACTACCTGACATTTATGATGATTTTCTATGTCGTGGATTGTGTTGAAACCTTCAGCAAGTGACACCACGTAAACGTTTCAGCTAACCGTTGGGTTTGTTAAATTTTTTTTTCAAACTCTTCGATCGTTTTTAAAATCATTTCCCATTCCGGAACTTCTCGGAAAAACATAGCTCTCATGAGAGCGTAGTCCTTCTTGAGTTCTTTTAAGATGCGATTTGGTGGAAAAAGCTTTAAGGTTTCCTTGCAGGCAGTTCCATAGTTTGCCCAGTTTGATGCGAAGTAAAGACTTTTGTGATTAGCAACTTGTTCAAGTAAATCGGTTTCATCAAGAGCTTTCTTCTTTATCCCAGAATTTAACAAACAGAAAAAGTCATAAAAATGTCGCGAGAGTCTGGGAGGTAGTTTTTTATATTCTGGAAGGTGAGCATACTGATGAAGGATTGTAGCTTTCTCCCAAAAAGTCCGCTCCGCATTCAAGACACGAACACGAATTTTAGGTTCRCTCATTTTTTCTTTTAGAGCTTCCTTAGTATAGCTCTGTATTTCCAGTTCACTGACTGGCCAGTGCTCAGACCTTGCCCCCATTTCAATTTTTACAAGCGGGCGAATGTATCGAGTTTTTGAAGCCTTGCTTGGATATTCAAATAGGAGTGTTTGACCGCAAGGATCATCTTGATCAGAAAAAATTGCCCATCCATCTTTTGTTCCAAGTTTTGCAGCAATAGTCTCTTCTAGGAAATCTAACATCTTGCTCTGAACATAATCGGAGCAGGCTTTAGAAAGATTATCCAGAATTTTACTTTGCTTTTTCTTTGAAGGTGCATTTTCAGGATCGTAAGGTGTGCCAGTACATGTCCTCATACCCAACAATTCACCATAACCATTTTATTGTTAGCGGCATATGAAAAGAAGAGAGGGGTGTAATCGTTGTGCACTAGCGCATAGGTGGGACTTTTGAGCGTTCAATAAGAGATTTTCCTACGACTGGCAGAAAAATTGTTTTTCATGGACTGACATGCTTTAGATGTTTAAATGATAAAGGTGCATTGAGCACTGGGCGTCTGTTGATTATCGGCCGCTAAAACAATAGCCCCGTGCCTTTGGATGGAAGCAGAGTATCTAAATTGATTATTTCCAGGTGGGCTTCCATTTTTCAAATTCTGGAACTGTAATGTTATACCGTATGGCGCTTCCTTTATGAAGAGCTTGTAATTCTCTTTCTACAACTTCAATGAATCTCATWTAGTCATCTTTTGGYATGAATTCTYCRGATTGTTTTCTAATAAACTCTATTGYYTCAAGCTTATTCARTCCTTYTTGAACAAYTGTGTGAATTGTCTTAATAATGGGATCACGATATCTCATACGGAATAGATCTGGCTCTCCTATAATACTACGCGCTTTTGAGTAGAGCAAGCATGATCTCTCATAGGCCCACTCAAAAACATCTCGTAGAAGTTCAATACGGTTAAGTTCATAAACTGCAAAGAGCCCACTGATGTATATTTTATCCGGAACATCGATAAAGGAGAGTGGGCATAAATTATTCTTGATGAGTGGAATATTTACAGCAAGCAGAGATGTTCTTTTGTTTACGTCTTCTTAAACAACAGCTTGAAGCGGTAGCCTTTGATAATTGATGCTTGGATCTTTAAACTACATCATCGGAATGAATATTCTGAAACGCTCTTGTCAGTCTTTAAAACTTTAATCATAAAATGAGATGTAGAAATTATTTTATTACTTTTTATTCCAGAAACTGCTTCTTTACTATTATTTATCTTGACTAAAAGCAACTAAGTTTATAAACTATCCCTTCTTCAATAACAATTAGATGTGTGAAGACCATCATATGTTGTTTTGTTCTTCATGCATCTCTAAAACAAGGGAATAACTTATGCAAATTAATGAAGTTCAAAATGATCTAATTATTTTACCTTCTGGTGTTGAAAGTGATCTAATGCTTTCAGCAGAAAATCAAGTAAATGAAGCTGCAAAAAAAGTTTTTTGTAATAGCTTTTCTTTACCTCTTAACAAAAAACTAAAAGTTGAAGCTTGGTATGATGCCCTAAAAGCGGGAGATAACGATACCGTAACAAAGCTCTTTTATAGGTCTTGTTTTTCTTATTCATTCGGACATGCAGTCGAATTGCGTGCTGCTATAAAAGCAGGAGATAGAGTTGCCATAAGAAAGTTCGTAGCTGAGAAAAAGATCTTTGAGCAGCGTACTAAAGACGCAGAGAAAGAATTAATAGCTAATATTTGGTATGAGGTTCTACAAAGTGGAGATAGAGTTGCCATAAAAGAATTCTTAAGTGGTGTTGTTCAAACAATATCGATAGATGGAAGGCGGCGAACTACATTCGACTGTCAGACGCTCTTAGGGGCATGTGGTCCAGAAGATGTGGATATACTAAGGCTTCTTTTTGAGAATGGTTTCCCAGCAAATCTGCTCATTGGTCATAATGACTTAGACATTTATGACGGGTGGCCTTGTTTTGTGAGGCAAGCCCCAGCGGCGATTCATTGGATACCTATTTATCGTAATTTAGATACTTTAAGACTATTTCTAGAGTTTGGAGCAGAGGTTAATGCTTATGATGGAGAAAACTATCCCTTAACTCGTATTATGATAAACAAAGAACCCTTAAAAGTTCTCGAGTTATTACTCAGTTTTGGTGCTGATCCTTTAAGGAAAGACAAACGCGGTAATACCATTATTCAGATGCTGGTTTCAAATAACTGGAAGCCTCATTCAAAAGGCTTAGAAGAGGTCATACTAAAATTCATAAGCTTAGGAGTAGATATAAACGCTGAAAATGCTTATGGAAAAAAGGCTATAGATCTAACAGATTCTCAAGAAACAAAAGCCTTTTTGCTACGTAATAGTTAATAGGGTTGTTTAAGGGAGTACTTTATCAAGTATCGTAAAGCAATTCAGGAGGTGGAAAGTTGATGAGCTAGGTATTCATAAGTAAATCAATAAAGATGACGTTTAACTTTGTGATTATCTGTGATGTTTTTTGTTTCAGATGTCTTTTCAAAACAAATGCTTTTAGCTTTTGTACACCTCTTATAAAGGCAGTGAAAAATTGCAGACTCTGTCTGCACAAATTAGCTGGTCTCATAATACGGCCATTTTATCTAAGTAAGGCCCTTATTGAAAGAGAACTTTATTTGAAGATGTCCAAGAGAAACGGCTGGGCCTATCGGGTGGTGATTCACCCATAGAAACAGGGGCCTTGAAAGGACAATGGTTGCTTAATTCAATTTCAAAGAAAAGCTGCCAACAAGCCTCCACCCAGAAGCCATTTTGGTTGCAAAAGACGAATATGCTCTAGATTTCTTAGGGTTTGCAGGTGAGCACAGTGAGCAAGAATTGGAGAAAGCCATCGTATGTAATAACGAGGCATTTCTTCGAGAAGTCGGCACCTCAATCTCTTTCCTTGGTTCTCAATACCGCATTGAGCACTGGCGTCTGTTGATTATCGACCGCTAAAACAATAACTACTTGTCTTTGATTRSSAWYWKGMKWTYTKRATTRAWYATKWYSAARAKKKYYTSYATKTKTMMRATTYKARAWYTKYWWTATTATANNNTNYGRCRMWWMMWWTATGAAGAGCTTGTAATTCTCTTTCTACAACTTCAATGAATCTCATATAGTCATCTTTTGGYATGAATTCTYCRGATTGTTTTCTAATAAACTCTATTGYYTCAAGCTTATTCARTCCTTYTTGAACAAYTGTGTGAATTGTCTTAATAATGGGATCACGATATCTCATACGGAATAGATCTGGCTCTCCTATARTACTACGCGCTTTTGAGTAGAGSAAGCATGATCTCTCATAGGCCCACTCAAAAACATCTCGTAGAAGTTCAATACGGTTAAGTTCATAAACTGCAAAGAGCCCACTGATGTATATTTTATCCGGAACATCGATAAAGGAGAGTGGGCATAAATTATTCTTGATGAGTGGAATATTTACAGCAAGCMGAGATGTTCTTTTGTTTACGTCTTCAAAAGGCTGAAGGTAGGGAATATGGACCATAAGAAAAAAAGCTTGCTCAAGTGGATCTTTAATGGAAGCTGCTGTTTGAATAAGCTTATTGAAGCATTCAATGATCTTTTGGGGGATTTGTATAGGAGTGTATGTGGACTGTCCGATACCAACAGGGATGGACCTGAGACTTCCGCAAGCGTAATCAGAGAGAAGGTTATCAGATAAAAGAGCGTGTATTCCAAAAATGGTATAAGTTTCTACCTGCAGTTTCGGTCCGAGGTCAACAAGAAATTTAATGGCACCTTTGTGGTTTAGGATCATTTGAGTTTCTTTTGCATCTTTACCTTCTGCAAAAATCCCTTTATCTAGAAGCCTTTCTGTTTCAAGTAGTGAGTATGTGTTGCCTTCGAGTCTGCTTGAATTCCAAGCGAGATCAATAAGGAGTCTATGAAAGACGTTTCGTGCGAAAGTTCCTGCGGGATAGTTGCCACCATCGACTTGTCCAAGTGAATGTAATTTTTTTCGCAAAGCTTCAGGTAAATAAAAAGTTTTGTTTGGGATGTAGTCTTCTAAAAAATCTTGATTATACGCTTGATGAGGTCTTTCTTCTTTAGGTTTTGTGACTTTATCGAGGAGTTCTTTTCCTTCTTTAGAAAGTACTAAAGAAGCGCCCTTTGAAGGCTTTTCAAGTGCTAGGTCTGAGATTGAATTTGGCCAATATCTTTTGGAACGAGTGTTACCGTCAGAGTAGATTCTTCTCTCTTTAATAAGGGAAGATAACCTTCTTTGCAGTGTACGAGGATGAAGAGGTGAAGATAATTCTTGAGAAATCACATCAAGTCCAACGCCTGTTGGGTATTGCTGAATGATAGCGAGGATTTCAATGAATTCATTTTCAAGGATGCGTTTGGCCATAGTCTCCTTATTGTCGTAATGATCGTCTATTCCGACACTTTAACCTGACTATATGTCGTAATAAGGATTTTTGTCCACTTTTAGTGTCGTAATAACGGCATTACGACACTAAAATAAGGTTTTATTGTCGTAATCAATCGTTTTATGTCGTTTATTTGTCGTAATAAAGGGATTACGACACCGGAGAGGATATCGGATTGAATAAGGTTCGAAAACAATACACTCTGGCCGTTATATTCTTCTCTTAAAATGTATGGAGACATGAAATGTTCAAGAAAATTTTTATTACTCTATTTTGTTTATGTGCCGTTTGTGTGTTTTCCTCAGAAAGCAAAGAGCGTTTAAAAGCTGTTGTGTTTGATTATAATGGTGTTATTTCTGCATTTAATCAGAATGACTATAGAGAACTTTGTGAGAAAGAATGGGGAGAAGATATAGCGACGCTAGACGTGGCCTATGAGGAATATAAGAACACAGTTAAGGATGCGAACTACTGTGAAGATGAGCTTTGGGCATTTGTTTCAAGATGGATTGGAAAGGAAATTCCAAAAGGTTGGATAGAGAAGCTAACTAGTTTTATAGAAGAAAACTTCTTTAATGATCCGAAGATGCTTAGTTTGATTCAAGATTTAAAGGAGAAAAACTTAAAGATCTATTTGTTAACAAATTCTTGGGCATTTCAGTATAAAATCCTAAAAGACAAAGGGGACTTTGATTGTTTTGATGAGGTGTTTGTTTCTTGTGTGTATGGTTTAAGCAAGCCAGATCCCAAATTTTTTAAGGCAGTGCTTGCAAAAACGGGGCATAAAGCCTCGGAGTGTTTTTTTATTGATGATAAAAAAGTAAATGTAGAAGCTGC
>NVUU01000062.1 GCA_002402025.1 Candidatus Aerophobota bacterium | reverse complement strand
CCGGTTTAACCTATCACCGTCTCCTTTCTTTCTCCTTCGTCCGAGAGCATGCGACTTCGACCGAGTGGATAAGCAGAACCAATCGTCATTTTGATATCTTCTGCAGTCCTTGGACCAATCATTAAGTTGTACGTTCTTCTCATGTAGTTGATGATACACTCATCAAACTCATCCCCAGCAATTCTTAGAGAACGTGATTCTACGATACCGCCAAGAGAGATGATTGCGATCTCTGTCGTACCACCACCAATATCAATAATCATGTTAGCAGAAGGCTCATGAACAGGAAGATCTACACCTATTGCAGCAGCCATAGGCTCTTCAATAAGAATCACCTCTTGAGCTCCCGCTCTAAGAGCAGAATCTTCAACAGCACGTTTTTCAACGCCCGTGATCCCAGACGGCACTGCGATAAGAATTTTAGGACGGAATAAACTACGAGAGGGCGTAACTCTTTTGATCAATTCTTTGAGCATTCCTTCTGCAATTTCAAAGTCTGCAATCACACCATCTTTCATTGGTCTTACTGCATGGATCCTTCTTGGTGTTTTTCCAAGCATATCCTTTGCCTTTTGGCCAACCGCAAGCACATCGTTTGTAACGGAGTCTACCGCAACAACAGACGGTTCTGCGAGTACGATTCCTTTTCCTCTAACATACACAAGGGTGTTTGATGTTCCAAGGTCGATTCCAATATCACTTGTGAATATGCCTGAAAGCTGCCCCCATTGGTTGACCAACATGCGACCAAGCTTGTGAAACATACTTGATTTAACTGCTGCTTGCTTCATATTTTTACGCCTCTAATTGCCTTTAGATATAAAGATATACGACAGTACCTTTATATCGAAAGAAAAACATTCCCTATGTTTGTAGAAGTTCAAGCACATCTTCCCAGGTGAGCTTTGAAATCGCTTCGTCATCGCAACTCACAACCTTTCTTACAAGACCTCTTTTGCGTTCTTGCATTTCTACAATTTTCTCTTCTATCGTTCCTTTTGTAATCAGCTTGTACACGTTCACAGATTGCTTTTGACCCATTCTATGTACCCTGTCCGTTGCTTGATTTTCTACAGCTGGGTTCCACCACATATCGTAATGAATCACCGTATCAGCACCAACAAGATTCAATCCTGTGCCACCAGCTTTTAAAGAAACGAGGAAAACAGAAATTGTTTCATCATCGTTAAATTGATTTACAATATCTAAACGATTTTTAGAAGATCCATCTAGATAAACAAATTTTATACCCATTTGCTCTAAGTCTTTTCTCATAATCTGCAGCATTCGCGTGTATTGAGAGAAGATCACCGTCTTGTGGTTTCCTTCAACAAGCGTTTGCAAGAGCTCAAGAAGCATATCATACTTTGAAGAATCTCCTGGCTCTGCAATTTCCTTTGCAAAAATAGCAGGGTGACAGCAGATTTGCTTTAGCCTTGTAAGAGTTGCAAGAACATGGATTTGCACTTTGTCAAATCCGTCTCTTTCAACAAGCTTTACAAGTTCATCTCTTGCAGATTTTGCATAAGAGCGATAGAGCTCTTTCTGGGTCTCTGAGAGCTGACAATAGTAAGGGATTTCTGATACAGGAGGAAGATCATCAAGTACTTCTGACTTCATTCTTCTTAAGATGAACGGTGCTACCTTCTTACGCAAATATAGCATATTTGCTTTTTGTTCATCTCCAGTAACTCTGATATATTTTTCAATAAATCTATCATAGGTACTTAAGAACCCTGGCATGAGATAGTCAAATAGTGACCATAACTCTTCAAGTGAGTTCTCAATCGGGGTACCAGAAAGAATCACTTTATGCTCAGCCCGCACAAGCTTTACTGATTTAGCATTTCTTGTGCCTCTATTCTTAATATGCTGTGCCTCATCAAGTATCATATAAGAGAATCTATGATCATTATAATGTTCAACATCCTTCTGAAGAAGACTGTAAGAAGTGACAATTACGTCGTACTTTTTATAGGATTGTATCAGCTTCTTTCTCTGATTTGGGATACCATCAACAACAAGAATTTTCAACTTTGGATTGAATTYAGAAAACTCTTCCTTCCAGTTATAAAGGAGAGAAGTTGGGCATACAATAAGCGAGCTTGCTTTTTTCCCGCSTGATAAGAACTGCGTCAGTGCTACGATTGCTTGCAGTGTCTTACCAAGGCCCATATCATCTGCTAGGATCCCATTTAAGAACATTTTTCTCAAACGCTCAAGCCAATGCACTCCTTCTACCTGATACTTTCTCAGATCTGCTTTAATTTGAGAAGGGACCTCTGAGAACTCAAACTGCTTTTCCCCAAGCATCTGCTTTCTAATATCCATAAGTCTTCTTGTCATAGAAAACTTGACTGGCAAACCTTCGAAGTTAGACTTATCGATGTTTGCAATACTCCAAAGAGGTCTTTCTAGAACGTGATTGTCAAGAGCTTCTATCCCAAGCTCATCAAAAAGCTTGATGACAGATCCTACACGATCAAGATCAAGAACCAAGATCTTTGGTATTTTACTGTTCTTGTCTTTGCCTGCAGAACTTCTTCCTATGTCAAGTTCAATAAACGCTCTTTTTGACAGGAAGCACTCCCACAAGCGATTTAGCTTGATGCCTTTTAAAGCACCGTTGACTTTGAGATCAATCTGGTACACGTCCATACGGCTTGTATGGGAAAGAGACAGAGTAAAGGTTGTTTCATCATAGATAAACTGATCTAAAAGGTTTTGAGGGCAGTTAAATTTGACTCTATCTTGATATCTTGGAATGATATCAGTCATGAATTCAATGATTTTCTTTTCCGATTTCGCTATAAAGATGCCTTGGTCTTGATCGAAGATAAAGTCTTGAAAGAGCTCTTCCACAAGCCCTCGCTCTTCAACAAGGTTCCTTGCTACAATCCCTTCTTTTTTAACAAAACCGTCCACATGGTCGTATTTTAGCTGGCTTGCAATCGCAGGCACTTGCCTATCATCATATTTGAAAAGCAGAGAAGCATCTAGCTCTCCATTTAAATAGGAAAGGTTACAAATAGCTTCAATATCGGCTGTATAGGGAAGTGTCACAAAAGAATTGATCACCTCTTCATCAGAAACTCTAGCATACCTTGACATCTCAGGTAGAGCATTCTCTACAAACGATCCGAAAAGCGGCTCCGGTATTGTTAAATCTCTTAATTGGTGCAAGCCCAGTAAGTGCTGCCTTGTGATATCTTCAGCAAAACGGTAATACACATGTTCAAAAAGCATTCCCGGCTTAGCACACTCGAAAAGACAAACATCTTCAAGCATAATAGAGGTGTCATCAAGCAAGATCTTTGGATCAAGAAGTATTTTTGAAACAGGAGGATTGATATACTCTAGGTTGATGCTCACACCTGCACTACGGGGTGAAAATTTCAAAGGAGATTCCAGTCCTTCTTCATACAGACAAGGAAGAGGAGCAAAATCCTCATCTTGAAAACTTCCTTTCCTTTTCATGAGATTCGCGGAAGCTATCTCATACGCTTTTGCCAAGATGGTTCCAAAGATCTTTAGATCGATATACCCAACTTTATAGGCTCTTTCAGAGGTTTGTTTGTCTAAAARTCTCGTATAATCCTGAATCATCTGCATAAGAATTTTTTGATCATCGCTAAAAGATTCAAGCGCGAAATGATACTTCTTCCCACCTACATACATAGGCTCTTCATGTCTCATGGCTTCAAGAAGTCTTTTTAGATAAGGAATATGGAGAGGTTTGGATCTTGATGGAAGTCTAAAAGCAAGCTGGAATTCAATCGCGCCTTTGCCCTGCTTGTGTTTCTGAGAGAAAACAATCGCAAGCTCCGCCTTATCTACCTCATGCTTTTCAGTAGGCAAAAAGAAAGGAGATTTTGCAAGGACTTTTGAAGCTTGAACATACTCTTGGATGAGCTGCCTTTGATACTGCTCTTCCTTCCTTATTTCCTCTTTAGATGCAGCTTCTTTCACAGCCTCTAAAATTTCTTTTTTCTCTTCATGATCTATCTCAGAATCTTTCTCTAAATCATTTTCTTTAGAGTACGTTACAAGGATCTCATCAAGATTTTCTTCTAGATGGTATAGTAAGGCAGCAAGATGCTGACAGTCGTAGTGGTAAGGACAATCACAATCTGAGTCGATGGTCTCACATTCTAGCCTATCGATTTCAATTTCACTTTCATAAGTGTTATTGAACTGGCCAAGGACCTTTCCAGAAATCCTTAAAGTCTTTGCATCAAGGTATAGGATTTTTGCAAGGATCACCTTTTTATCATCATATAGGCTCTTACCTTCTCTCAAAATATTCGAGGAAAAATCTTGCCTAAGCTTACGCAAATTTAACATAGCTTGTCCTTAAGCGGAGTTAAAGGTTGAATACAGCACCACTAAGGGATTAGCTTGTACCTTTTTTATAAAACCTTCGCAAGGAAAAAAAACGGCCTTCGCTCAAAGAGAACTCTTCATTGTATTGTGGGAAAGAAAAGAACTAGAAAATATTTCTTACTCCATATTTTAAACCTTTGGTTCTGCCTAAAATCAATGACACCTTCTTCAAGGAGAGCTTTTTTCAATGTGCTCAGTATTAGGCAGTGCACTCAAAAGATAGCCCCCTTTTTTCACCTGGGACGTTTGGGAAAACGCCTTCATTAAAAATTTTACTTTACTCCTGTAAGTATTTTCTGCTACTCTGTCTGGTCCGTTTCAGATGAAACGGTTTCAGGCTGTTTTCGAATAGTTACTAGGGGTGGGGAGATTTTTTGCCGTATCCGCAGCTATATTTCGACAGCTCGTAAGAAGGGCTGGGATATTTGGGATGCATTAGCAGATGCAATAAGGGGATCTCCCAGGATGTTAGATTTTAATCAATAAGCTGCTCTGCAAATTATTGCCAGCTAAAATTTTTTGGAGGTACTATGCAATTTTCATTTTTTTTTAGAGTATTGATAGCAATACTCTGTAGCTTTACATTTTTATCAGAAGCAACTGCCGACTATCAAAAGGTCTATGTTGCAAACAACGGCTCAGGAACTGTGAGCGTGATCGATACAACAACAAATGAGGTAGTAGCGACAGTGAGTGTCGACAATAATCCCACAGCTCTTGCCGTGACCCCTGCCACAAGAACCTCTGCTCCGAGAGTCTATGTTGCAAACAACGGCTCAGGAACTGTGAGCGTGATCGATGCAGCAACAAATGAGGTAGTAGCGACAGTGAGTGTCGACAATAATCCCACAGCTCTTGCAGTGACCCCTAATGGCAGGAGAGTCTATGTTGCAAACAACGGCTCAGRMACTGTGAGCGTGATCGATACAGCAACAAATGAAGTAGTAGCGACAGTGAGTGTCGGCAATAATCCCACAGCTCTTGCCATGACCCCTGCCAGCCGTGGGATCGGGATCATACGCTTTACTCGGAGAATCTATGTTACAAACAACGGCTCAGGCACTGTGAGCGTGATCGAGACAGCAACAAATAGGGTAACGACAATGGATGTCGGCAATAATCCCACAGCTCTTATCGCCGTGATCCCATCTCCTGCCGATTCTGTGTTCTGTCCAAGTGCGAGAGTCTATGTTGCAAACAACGGCTCAGGAACTGTGAGCGTGATCGATACAGCAACAAATGGGGTAACGACAGTGGATGTCGGCAATAATCCCACAGCTCTTGCAGCTTTCTTCTTCCCAGGGTTGTTTGCAGCAGCGAAAGTCTATGTTGCAAACAACGGCTCAGGAACTGTGAGCGTGATCAATGGAGAAGTAAATAAGGGAACGGTGGGTGTCGGCAATGATCCCACAGCTCTTGCAGTGACCCCTGATGGCACGAGAGTCTATGTTGCAAACAACGGCTCAGGCACTGTGAGCGTGATCGAGACAGAAACAAATAGGGTAACGACAGTGGGTGTCGGCAATAATCCCACAGCTCTTGTCATTGCAACGTTTAATCCAACGGAACTTTTGATGAATAGTTGGGCAAAATATTCTAATATGAAAGGGACAAAATATTCTAAATTCTAATATAAAATTAGGCAGTGTACTCAAAAATTTATTTGTGCTCCTTAAATTTGGAGAAAAATAGAGCCCTTGCTACCCCCCTCAGTTAGGTTATTGGGGCAGACCCTCGAAACCTCATAGGTTTGTTTTAGAAGGGATTCTTTGGATTTTCAGAACAGGAGCTCCTTGGCGAGATCTTCCAGAAGAATATGGCCCTTGGAGCTCTTGCTACAATCGCTTTAACAGATGGAGAGCAAAAGGAATTTGGTAAACCATCTGGCAGGCTCTTAGATGGAATTGATTTGGAAAATTTTCGATTGATGAGGCAGTTGCGAGCTAGAAATTACAGTCTAGCTAGAGATCAAAGAGTATCTCACAGCAAGTAACACACTCACTGCAACGAGGGTTTAAATTCATGAATTCTTTTGATCTAAAAGGCCCGCCATATTAGCATCTCGGCACTTTTATTAACTCCAACGAATTTTGATAAAATGGAGAATACAAATGGCAGTTACTCTGCGATCGCTTCTTGAACAAAGAAACTTCAAACAATTACGTGATCATTGCACATCTAATATACGTATCAAATATACCTGCAAAGATACAGGGACAAATACAATTTTGTATTCAAAAAATTTAAACGGATTTGCTAATCTAATCACAACAATGAGAGTAGTTTTTTTCGCTCGTAAATATTCAAAAATTATAACTTGCTCTTTTTATAGAGATCAACAGGGTGCTGCGCACACATGCGTTATCACGGCAGGTATAGCTACTAAGTATAAGGGACCTAAACAAACAATCTTTACATATTATAGCACCATAGATTTTTATAAAAATGGTCCTGGGGGGAACTTTTCTTTTGTTAAGGTTCAAGAATTTCGAACAAAAAAAGTTATTCATATAGTATAATCCTTTCTCCTATGGAGCCCCCGTGGCTCCGTTCTCTTTTTGCAAAACTTCTTTTTCAGAGAGCAAATGATTTGCAACAAGTTAGTTTACCTCAAGTCTCTCTCTGAAGGTAAAGACTCTTTCTCAAATAAAAAGAAGAGAGAGGAAATAAGGATATCTCTTGTAAAAATCTTTGCTCATTTCTAAACTCTGGAATGCAAGGCAAAGGTTTTCATGATCACTACTTACGAAGATAAGACAGAGTATTCTCATAAAGTATTAGAGCTTCACTGCATGAGTGGACTCAAGCATTTTAAAAAAGTGATTGGATCCTATGTGCTGTTTCACTTGATTTTCTGCTTCGTATTTGCCTTAGAAATTGCTTTTGTATGTACTCTATACGCTCTACAAAAAAACACTTCTTTATTTGCTCTTGGGATTTCTCTTTTTGTTCTCACCCTCTTTACCTATTTGAGTTTGCTTTTCTATACAACGTCCAAGAAACCAGAACAGTTTAAACAGCTTARACAGTGGTTTATCTCCGTTTGCACGAAATCTCTTTCAGATGATATTCCACCGCAAGATTATCATTTGTTTATCGCACAAGCTCTTTATATGTTCGCACAACTCTTTCAAATAAAGGAAATCCCCGTTTATTTAAAATCTTTCCCCCTTGAATCTTTGCAAAGGGTGATGAAAAAGCTTTCTCTTTTTTGGCACTTCAAAGACCTGCAAAAAATGAAAGAAATCCTGCTTTTTGAATGCATCCAAGAGCATCTTTCTCTTTTAAAGATCGAGCCGACAAATTTAGAGGTGCACGCCTCTCTTGGAAATAGTTACCTTACCCTCTCTTCTGTTTATAAAAGCCTTCTGTACAGCCCGATCAAATCAACACCTGATTCTGTTTCAAAAGAACAAGCAGATGAATGGCACTATGAAAAATTTCAAAACAGTATTCAAAAAGCCATCGAAGAGTACAAAATCATTTACGAGTCTGCAAAAGATGATCCATGGGTTCTTGCACAGCTTGCAACCTGCTACCATGAACTTGAAATGTACGACAAAGAAATCGAACATTTTGAAAAAATTTTAGAAGTGTCGGATTCCAAAAGTGATGTGATGCTAAGACTTGCTTACCTTTACTTCCAAGAAGGTCACAATGCACAAGGATTTAAAGTCTACAAACACTTGAAAGAAAGTGATCACGAAAAAGCTGATGAGCTTTTTTCCTACTACATCTCAAAATCTAAACAAGAAGCAAATAGCTAAGCTTCTCTATCCCTTCATAGGGGAAATTAAAAAAACATTGAGTAAATAAGCGAAATCCTTTATTAAAAAAAGTTTAACTTGGGTAGAAACAGCATATTTTACCGCAGTTTGGTTAAACGTTTAACATAACATTTCTTTAAGGGTGCTATTATGCCACGGAATCAATTTGGATTTTTGAGATTCACCAAAAAATGCATACTATGTGTAACAGCTTTTGCATGCATGCATACTTTTGCTGCTGATGATGCGTATTCATCAGACGAAGAGGCTTTTCTTATTCGTAGGATTGCCGAGTTTTGGAAAGATGGGGACTACGGAATAGTGAAATCGCAAATTCATGATTTTGTTAGAAAATACCCAAAGAGTGCACTAAACGATTACTTGCAAGGGATACTTGGTGATTTACATCTTCAAGAGAACCAGTTTGAGCAAGCACTCGCAGCGTATCACACAATAAGCGATCCTTCTGTACACGAGAAGATCGTTTTAAATAAGTTGCAGTGTCTTTATGAACTAAGTGACTACGAAACTCTTTTTCAAGAAGGTGAACGATATTTAAGTCACTCTTCTTCCGAGTTTGATGATAGAAGATGTGAGTTTCATTTCTTAATGGCTGAAGGTTATTTTAGACATGCTCTTACCCTTCTTAGCCCCGAGCAATCAAAGCAACTCATAGAAAAGTCTCAACCATTTTATGAGCAACTTCTTGATACAGAATATGGTGAGATTTCTTCTTTTGCCCTAGCAGAAGTCTACAGGCTTCTTAAGCAAAATGCGAAAGGAGCAGATCTTTACCTCATGCTTGCTAGCAGACACCCAGACAAAAAAGAAAGCCTACTCTTTAATGCAGGACTTCTAGAAGCGAACCTTGATAAACAAGCAGCGATTGATGTGTTTGATCAAGTAATTGAACTGAGTGGCACCAAAAGCGGCGACGCAGCTTACAACAGATTACTACTTTACTTTCAAACGCAGCAGTATGAAAACGTAATCGCGAACCACAGACTGGTATACCCTTATGTACCAGAAGAACAAATGAGTGTTTTCAACTTCATCGTTGGTAAAAGCTTCTATGCGCTGCAGGACTTTGAAAGTGCTACAACACCACTGGAAAAGTACATCATCGAACAAGCTGAAGGATCTGATCAATATAAAGACGCACTGCTTATCCAGATGACATGTGCAAGACACACAAACAACGAGCCTTTATTCGAAAAGTCTCTTAATCGCTTTAAGAAGACATACCCTGATGATAGTGAGCTTGCAAAAGCACACTTCATGCATGCTATGATCTTAAAGAACGATGGAGAACTTGCAAGAGTAGAGATCGAGCTAAGAACAATTTTAGATCGTTATAGTAGTTTTGAAGACCCAGAAAGCCTTATCTATGAATATGCAATCGTAACGCATCAAAATAGTAAGTATGACCTAAGTTATGAAATGCTTAAGAGATTCTTAAGTGATTATCCAAACAGTGAGCGCATGCAATCTGCTTGGAGACATTTTCTCTCTTCTTGCCTGCATCTTTCAAAGCAAGCGACTGATCAGGAATACCCTACTTATTCAAAGGATGTATTCTTAACAGACCTGCAAAAAGTTCTTCATAATGATAATGGACTGAACCAAGATGAGCTTCGTGAATATCGACTTCTCTATGCAAAACTTGCATACGAGCTAAACTACTACAACGAAAGTTTAGAGAATCTGCAAACATACATCGCAGATTATTCAAATCATGAATCTCTTGGTGAAGCTCACCTTCTAACAGCTCTTAGCTTAAACAGACTAAGCTCTGATCTCGAAGGATTTTGTTCACACCTTGAGAAAGCAATCGAGCTAAATCCAGAGCTATATGATACAAGCTCTATCCACCTTCAGCTCTATAATGCATACATCACAAGATCTGAACATTCAGACAACCGAGAGTTTTTCATTGATAAAGCCGCGCATTATCTATACTGCGCACTGCAAGATGCAACGCAGCCTATCAAACTAGAAAACCAACTTTGGCTTGGTGGTTACTACTATAAAAATGCAAAAGACTATCTAGATCAGCATTGGGCAAACTCTGCTGGTGATAGACAAGATGTTGCGATGTATCTCGATAGAGCTCTTGAGCTTTATGACAAAGCACTCACATCTGATAAGTCTTTCATAAAACTTGTCGACTCTCAAAGTCTTTATCTCGAGCCAGAGATCCTAAAGTTCGGAGAACTTGCAGGGCTTAAAGGACACGTAGATTCAAAGTTGCAAATTTTGCAAGCTCTTATCGAGCAGCAAAATAATAACCCTAACTGGGGTTGGCAGTTTAAGAGACAAACAATGTATGAGCTTGCTTCAACGTATGAAGATCTAAGAGATTATCATGCAGCACTTGAGACCTATGACTTTATCAATACACAAGCAAATAGCGTCTCTACTCCTCTTACAAACGCAAGCGCTCTAAAATCTGCAAAACTTCGTTTTGATCTTATGGACCGTAAAAGCAAAAACGAGAAAAACCCAGACGTTATTGCCGTCTTAAATAAATTAAAAGAGCTGCAGATCAGAAAGAACATCCTTTCTGAGCCAACGCACTTAGAAGCTGGTATCGAGTATGCAAAGGTAAGAGCATCTCTTGCTCAAGATAATATGAGAGATTCTAGATACCTGTTCTTCCTTGTAAGACTCAAAGAAGATTTCCAATCTAGAGATGATCTTGTTGGCGGAGAGTACCACTCTTCTCTAAAAGAGAATCCAGAAAAAGAAACTGTTTTTCTCTCTTACATGAAGTTCATTGATGCTGAAATTCTAAGAATGCAATCAAAACAGCTCTTCAATGAAAATAACAAAGAAGAAGGCTTTAGATGTAAAGACAGAGCAGTAAACCTGCTCAGTGAATTAAATGAGCATGTACCACCTACACACTATCTAAGTGGTGAAGTACATAAGAGCTTAAAGATGATTCGTTAAACCAAATCAAGTGGAAGGAGCTACTTTGGCTCCTTCCAAATTTAAAGAGCTAATGCTTATGTCTAGAAAAAGAAAGTCCACACTTATTTCATACGCAGCACTYGCATGCATGATTTCTACAATGGCTTCTTCTCAACTAGAAGCTTTTTCGCTTTCTCCTCCAAGAGAAAACCAAAGACAAGCGCCAGGAAAAAACAGAAAGAAATCGGATAGATCCCTCAAACAAGATCCCATTAAAAACAACRCACCTTCTGAAAAGTCCGCAAAAGAAAAAAGGTACGACCTACTAAGAGAGTCTTTTGAAGCGCTCATCGGAAATAACGAGCCCGATACAATTGTCTACGAAGATACAAATAGCAGAGATACGCAAGATGCGCTGTTTGAGCCAGAAAGAGAAGTCATCGAAGATGATCTTCCAAACATCAACGCTGAAATTAATATTTTCCCGAACCTCTCACTCATCTATAAAAAAGAGTTTTTTGAGTTTTTAGCAAAGGATGCGAAATTCCATCCAAGTCTTTTAGAAGAATGTGCCTACACCAACGCTGCTAAAGTTTTCTTCTATAGTGAAAAGCCATCCATGCTTGCAAAACTC
>NVUU01000061.1 GCA_002402025.1 Candidatus Aerophobota bacterium | reverse complement strand
AAAGAATTAGATTTTAAAAAAAACTGGATGCTTATTTTATAGTTGATGCTGCAGTTTTTAGAACTTCTCTAAAGATATGAGCAGAAGCTGCTGGACCGCCTCTTATAATATGTTCCTCATCAAGAAACTCATGAGCTGCGGGTTCTAGATGTAGGTCTGTACCAACGCATATGGAATGATCTTTGTCTGCAAATTCGAAACCAGCTCGATCATTTCCTTTAGCTCTTTTATCATCACCGAGATAGATACAGTTAAATATGTGCTCTTCTTCTGTAGGAATAGAAAGAGCAGTTTCGCGGAAAGCAGTGATTTCGAGCTCATTTCCATCTTTATCAAATCCCCAAAGAGTGTTGCCGCCTGATGCTGCGATGAGAACATTTCCTCGAAACTCTTTTGGGACATGTTCTTTTATTCTACTGATAACTCTTGAAATTTCGTTTCCAGAGTTTACGACAAGGATGCCTCCGGCTTTTAGGTATGCAATGATATCTTTTCCTGCAGCGGAGTTCCCGATATTTTGATTTTGAGGTGGTTCACCTTTTTTTGGAGGATCAACAAGAGTACCATCAAAATCTGCTGCGATCATGGATCCTGATATCCCGGGTTGCAGCAGTTCTGTGCCAGGATTGTAGGCAATAGAGCTCATTACGGTAGTGCTTCGTTGCTAAGTATCTCATGGGAGAGGCTTTATCAATCCCTTTGATCCCGATTTCAAGTGTTGTAGAGCCTGCTTGGATCACGGCATATTTTTTACAAAGTTCTGGAGCTTTTTCATGAAGAAAGGTATTAAAGCGAGTTCTTTCATCGCCATTATTAAGAGCAAGAGCGAGTTGAAAGACGTTGCCTTCGATACCACGGTCTTCTATACGAGGTTTGATGTTCCCTGATCTTCTTTCTTGGGAAAGATATTGGATGGAGAGGGTGTTAATACGTTTCGCGAGTGGAAGTCGAGAAAAAGCTGTGGGAGCTGTATTTTCATCGTGATCACTCTGAGAAAAAAACTCTGCAAACAACCGAATAAATTCATCTTTATCTTCTGTGGGGATACTTACAGTAGGACTTTTGCATACAAGATGCTCTTCCCCGAGAGGATCTTTTGCTGCAGGTATTTTTTCCTTTAGGAATTGCGACAGCATCTTGGAATACTCTAGAGGGAATAGGATCCTTTCCATTTGCTCTGACTTTTAGAGGATGATCAGGTTCTTTTGGAAAGGGTGGTGGTCCCAATGAGGGTTCTACTCTTCTAACCATACCAACTCCTTTTTATTAATAAATAAATAAAATTTATTATAAACACAACCTCTTTAGTTCCACTTGTTCTGTTTAGTTTGTGTTTAGAATGTCCTTGTTTGTAAGTTGTTGAATAATCCAATTTTTGATAGTCTGGCGTTTTTTCATAAGAGGGGATGCAAATGCTGAAAGTAGAGACATTTAAAGGGAAAGAAGTACAAAAATATATTCCAGAGATAGTAAAGCTTAGGATAGAGGTTTTTGCAGAATGGCCTTATTTGTATGAAGGAAACCCTCTCAATGAGGAGAAATATTTAAAGAAATTTGCAAAGAAATTTACTTTGTGTGATGAATCGGTGATGGTTGTGGCATTTGATGGAGATAAGGTTGTTGGTGTATCTTCTGGGTTGCCTTTAGAAAATGAGGATATTGCTGTTACTAAACCATTTAAAGAATCTGGAAAAAATATAAAAGACTATTTTTATTTTTCTGAGTCAGTACTTAAGAAAGCCTATAGAGGCAGGGGACTTGGTCATAAGKKTTTTGATGAAAGAGAAAAGCATGTTAAAGGGCTTGGTAGATTTAAGAAGATTTGTTTTTGCGCGGTTATACGAGATGAAAATGATCCAAGAAAGCCTGGGGGATATTTTCAGCTAGATAACTTTTGGAAAAAAAGAGGATATGAGAAAAAAAGAGAGCTCATTGCATATTTTTCTTGGAAAGAGCATGGAGATGATAAAGAAACAGAAAAGCCACTTTGCTGCTGGACAAAAGAGATATCATGAAAGTTTGCGCGCTAAGATATCAATTTGATTGTTTGCATTCTTTTGCCGAGTACAAAGAGAAGATAGAAGGCATACTCAAGAAGAAAAAATCAGATGGAGTTGATCTTGTGATTTTCCCTGAATATGCAGGGTTAGAGCTTCTTGCACTATTCGAAGACCCTCTCAAAGATTCTCATAAAAAGCTCCATAAGATCTATCGAGATTACTGCGACTTATTTACTTCATTGTCAAAGAAAATTGAAATCCATGTGTGTGCGGGTTCTACTGTCGTGCTAGATGGAAAGAAACGATACAATCGAGCGCATCTCTTCACAAGTGATGGCAGGCTCCATGTTCAAGACAAGTGTATGAGCACCCGTTTTGAAATAGAGAAAGAAGTTACACCAGGAAGAGAATATAAGGTGTTTGAAGTAGATGGGGTAAAACTTGCCATTGTGATTTGTTATGACATGGAATTTCCATCTATTGCTCGGAATCTTTGTAAAAAGGGAGCAAAACTTCTTCTTTGTCCGAGCTATACAGATGATTGGCAGGGATATTATAGAGTGCATATTGCATCAAGAGCGAGAGCTCTTGAGAACCAGTGCTTTGTTGCAACAAGTGTTTTACATGGAAAATTTGATTGGGTGGATGAAGAGGCTTCAGGGTTTGCTGGGATCTATGCGCCGCCTGATGGAGATTTYCSANATRRTSSRATWYKYTKYCAKRWTNGNMWKWRGMTGCTYTKKCNNMKRTCGRTRYAATCTTGTTGAAAAAACAAGAGAGTCGGGCTCTGTTAGTATATACAAAGACTGGCCCGATCAATTTTCTATATATTATTCTTAATTATATGTATCCTTGTTGGTGCTTATCGAATACAACTTATTAAAAATGGAGAATCAAGATGATATATAGAAAATTACTTTCGCTTTTTATGTTTGCTTTATTAACTTCAGCGTCCTTTGCAACGGAGTGTGAGTGTGCTCACGAGTGTGCTCTTAATTGTTCGACTGAAAGTGAGCAATATGATGTGCAAGAAGAAAAATTTATCCATCTAAAAGAGCTTATGTTTGAAAAAATCAAAGATAAGGCAAATGATTTTGAAGAAATACGAAACTCAGATGATCAATTTGTTGAAAAATGTATTCGTTATTCAGGGATTATGTTTCCCTTGCAGATGAGCGCTTTCAAAGAAAGTGGTTTGGGAGATTCTCCTCAGGATCTTTGTAAATTCTTCTTCAAATGTGGTAGAACAGAGAAAGCAAAGAAACGTGATCTTGAAATATTTGATTATACGGCAGAAAAATCGTTTGGAAAAGTTGATAAAAATCCTCTTTCTAAAGAGTTAGTGGATCAGATCTCTGCGAGAGTAACAGAAGAATTCTCAAAGCCAGAATTTACCAGCCAGTTGCAAGAATTATTGAAAAATGGTTCAACAGATAGTGCGAACTGTGCGGAATTTTCAGATTTTATGAAAGTCACTTTAAGATTAACTCTCGAAAAGCATCTTGAGATTTTGTCCGAGTTTGGTCTTGATGGAGAAGAAGGGTACCTTCGATATACAAGAGGGTTATGTGAACACAGAACTTTGTGGCCCTGTAAGAAAAGTAGTTGAGGTCTTAGGCAAGCAATTGAGCTTGTGTCCTAAGTTGATAATTTTTTATACATAGTTAGCGCAGCCATATTGGTTGCGCTTTTATTTTGAATTGATTTCTTCATTTTCAAATCGCTGATTAATTGTCTATACAACATAAATATATTCTTATTATAATATCGATTTTTAATTATCTGGATGAGGTTTACGATGAACTATCGAAAATTGACTACTACAGGTTTATTTGTTTTATTATTATCTGGAGCATTTGCTGATTGCAAATGCGGCTGCGCAACGACGAAGGAGAATATAGCAATGCAAGCGGAAAAGAAATTATATATGATCCAAGAGAAGATCGTGGAAGAGTTGAAAGCTCATTCTGGTGATCTTGAAAAAATTCAAAGTTTGGAAATGGATATTATTGGGAAATGGAAACATTTTTTAGGAGTGATTCTACCCATCCAAATTTCTGTGATCAAAGAGAATGGTTATGAGGCAACGCAAGAAGGTCTTTCTAAGTTCAATAGAGAATATGCAGACCTTTCGGAAAGTCTAGAGAATTTCAAAAAACTGAATCAAGAGAAGTGGGCACATATTTTTGAAAAGGGTTTTGGAAATATTAAATCGAAGATAGTTCCTATGGAGAAGCTGGAGTCTATTGCAAATGAAATTTGCGAGACGGTAACGTCTGATAAGTTTTTGGATAAAGTACAGGAAAAGATGAACAATCTTCCTGTTGAATCAACGATGCTTGAAAAAAGGCAGGCTCTTTTAGAAGTACTTTTTAAGATGAAACTAGAGATTCTGTCTAAGTCTGAACTGGATGGCGATGATGGATATGTACAGTATTCAAAGGCTATGATAGAGCATTTTCATGATTCTGATCTGAAAAAGAAGATGTTCGATGCTTATGACAAACTTATGAAAAGTGCAAAACTAGTGAGATAGATTCATGAACCTGATCGAGAATTTTCGGGTGGGCATGATGCCTGTTCATGGAAGTTTGATTTAGTAAAGGCTCTTGAGATTATTTTAAGGGATTGAGATTTCAATCCCTTAAATAGATTTTCTTTATTTACCGTCTTTATAAAGCATCTTATTTAAGTACTCAGGGAGCACAAAAGAAGCTCTATGGATTTTTGCGTTATAGTATTTGCAATCACCCATGAAGTACTGCATACGCTTTTTGATGGTTCTATATGCCATGTCGTACTGCAGTGGTACATTGCTTGCGAATGTAAACACCATTGGCCCGCCAACGTAAGTTGGGACAGCTGCTTGGTAAAATGTCACATGCTTAAAGGCTGTTTTTAGTTTAGTGTAAGGGTCTTGATCATCATGCAGGTATTGCACAAAAGGAACACCAGCTTGAGATACAAAGATACCTTGTTCGTTTAAGCACTTTTGGCAGTTTTTGTAGAACTCTTCTTGGAAAAGAACAGCGCCAGGGCCGATCGGATCCGTTGAATCGCAGATGATAAGGTCAAACTTTTCTTCAGTAGTTTTCACAAACTCAGCAGCRTCACCTATTTTAATGTGTAGTTTTGGGCTATTGAACGCTCCGTTTGATAGGGAAGGAAGATATTTCTTAGAGAACTCAATAACTCCTTCATCAAGTTCAGCAAGAGTGATTTTCATGATTCCAGGGTGYTTTACAAGCTCTCTTATTGTGCCGCCATCGCCACCACCGATCACAAGAACTTTGTGGATATTACCATGAGTAAGTACTGGAATATGAGTGATCATTTCATGGTAGATGAATTCGTCAAGCTCGGTAAGTTGGATAACGCCATCAAGAGCTAGGACTTTTCCGAAGATAGGATTTTGAAAAATAATAAGATCTTGGTGCTCAGTTTTGTCGTGGTAAAGTATTTCGGACATTTCAAAACTCTGTGACCAAGCGTCATGTAGTGTTTCTTTATATTCGTCTGCAGAGCAAAGAGCTATTGAAAGAGTTAGAAAAAATAATATGAATCGTTTCATTCGTGCCTCCGGTTTAAGATGAAAGGAGAAGAAAATGCCACAAGACCTGATAAAAATCTAAGGCTTCCTTTAAAAAATAAATCTTTTGACCTATAGAGAAGATAAAGAGTGATGTATAGATAACGGCAATGGAAATAAAAGAGTTTTTTTATTTATTACCTGGAATGCATTATTTAAAAGATGCATCGCTGAAATATCTATTTTGTTCAGAATCTTATGGCAAGCTTCTCGTGCAGAAGTTCTTGGTAAAATCGATCATGATTTCAAACTTAAGAATAAGTTCCTTGGAAAGTCTCTAGCTCTTGAAAGTAGGATGTTAGAAGATAGTGAGAGCTATCTTGTTCGTGAGCTTATTTGTACAAAGAGAGGAGCGTATTATCCTGTTCTTGCGAAGAAGGAAGTTGTGGAATACGAAAAGGGATTTAAAGGAATCATCTGTTCTCTTCTTGTAGAAGAAGATCTTCAAAAGGAATTTTCAAATGTTGAAATACTTCACGATCGCAACATTATAGATCAGCTTGAAGAGGTGTATATATGTTGGAAAGATTCGAACTCTGCCTTTCGAGGCTTTAATGAGAACTTTTTAAAGCTTGTTGGAAAGAGCAGGGAAGAGCTTATTGGGGTGCAGGATCCCTTTTCTGAGAATCATATCAAGTGCGATGCTGAGATCAGAAAGACCAAAAAGCCTAAGCTTCATATGGTTGAGAAAATTCCCTCTAAGAAGGGGAAGCCCCTATATATACTGACCAATAAGGGAGTCTGGAAAGATCCCGAGGGGAGGGTGATAGGCACTGCGGTATGCTTTTTCAAGGCTCCTGTAGCTTTAGAGCCAAAAAATTGAGGGTTGTTTCGAGGGGTGTTCGCCTAAGTATCTGGTAGTAAATAGCTTGTCTTGATAATTAAAATTATTTCTTTATAGTCTGATATTTGTTATAATTGATCCTTTATCATCCATATATAGAGGCAACATGGCAGCTATTACGCCTACAGATTTTGTTGGTTTACCAGAAATTTACTCTGATTCAGAGCCGGATCCAACTATAGAAACAATGATTTCGCACGAGATGGAGAAACTTGACATAACAGATACGTCTTCGATAGATGAAGTAGCTAAAAAGGTTTTGCGAGTTGTTTGGTTTCCTACTGAGAATCACTCAGAGGTTGGGATTGATGATGAAATGATATATTACATTGGCCCAAATCCAAGCCATGGAATAAGAAGTGTAGAAGAAGCGATCAAGAAATCTGAAAAAACACCAGTTGTTCTAATAACTATAGCAATAACATCGGGTAATTTCGAAAAGATGAAAAAGGATCTAGCAAAGCATCCTGTATCGAAACTTAATACTTGTATGGGTTCTGTTGCTGAGATTGTGAATCGTTATGCAGAAGTAAGAATCCCTCCTTTTATTTCACAAGGACCTTCTGCGTCTGGGCTATATCTCATGGCAAGAGAATCGTATTCACCAGATAAAGTAAAAATAGATCTTCATGGAATTACAAAAGAAGAGATATTCACGCAGTGTCGAAAAAATTGTTTCGAAGAAGCGATTGGGTTCACTGCATTTATTTGGATACTTTATACATTGATTACATCACTTGTGATGTAATCTGTATCAGGAAATTTCTTCATCTCTTTACATCTTTTTATAAGCGAATCAGTGGGAAAGTGAAAGTCCATAGAAAGTTCAAATGTTTTATCTTCTGTATCCATTCCCGTTAGGGCATAAAAAATCCTACGATCATTTTCTAGAAGTGCACGTTGCACAGATTTCACATCGTTGACACCTTCTCTATTTTTGAGTGGTGCAAAGCAATCATCTCTTGAGCTGTTTACAATACCAACTTTTTTTGTGAGTAGTAGAAGATCTGTTAGGAACTTTTCAGACTTATAACAGCTGATGTCACATGCTCCTTTAGCTTGTGAATAGGCCTTTGTGTGCTTTTCTACCCAGTGAATGGGAAGATCGCTTCTCATGAGCCTTTGCATAACAAATGTACCAGAGAGACAAAAGATATTCACGTTGCCATAGGGAAAGAGAAATTCGCAGCCGGCTTTTTGTCTATAGAGCTCTTCTTTAAAATTGCCATAGTCAACGATTATGATTTGATCATTGAAATGAGAAAAGATACCTATGCGTTCTTCTGGATCATTTCTTTTAAAGCTGCGAATGGATAGGTCATTACCAAGTGTATGGTTCATGTTAATGAGGGAAATATCAAAAGGCATCGCGAGTGGATTATCGATAGAGATAATCATAAACTGCTCAATTTTTTGAATCTCATCTTTCAGAGATCGCAAAGCTTGAAAAAGGCCACCATTGCCATTGGGTCCAAGGGCGAGTTTACCTTCTTCTTTAAAAAACCATTTGTTGGATTCATCTACGAGAGGAAAAGAGGGCTGTTCTACAAAGAGCACATGTTTTGGGTCCAGGCCAAAATATCTATTTTCCTCAAGATAGTCTTGTGTTGCTTTATGGTTTATATCGGAGGTAAGAAGAATTAGTGTGAGTTTGGTGTGCAGTTGATCTTGAAGAACTTTGATTTTTTCAAAGTGAAGGGCAAATAGACTTTTCTTTTTTATGTTGGAGATAGGAAAGCATCCTTTTGGCTTGTTGTGGCTAAGTCTTGAACCATCGCCACCAGCAAGTAAAATACAAGCGACTTTTCCTTCTTGCAAAAGCTTAATAGTGGGAGAGCTTTCCCGAGTATCTTCTTCAATGGGTTCAATAAAAGGGGTGATTTGTGAAGAAGGATACAACTCGCATGAGTCAGGCGTATGCTTACCAATAAAATGCTTACTCAAAGTAAAAAGAGAAAGATAGAATGCGTTTTGCTTTTCTTTTGAAAGGTGCTTGATTTCTTCAATAAGATGCATTTGGCCTTGGTTTCCAAGCCAGGTATGTATCTTTTTTAGATCTAAATATGTGTCGTTCATGTCTTTATTATAAGATCGCTTCTATAATCGTTAAAGGATCTTGGTTGATTGGGAAGAATTTCTGCAACCCTTTTTCGAAAGAAGTTTCAGGTAGAGAGAGGATATACTGGCAGTTTTTGAAAACTCTCTCATCTATCTTGGGGGGAGATGCGAGGATTTTTTTTCCTTCATCTCCAAAGTAGTTTAGGCAAAGAGCTGCCATAAAACTTACGTAATAGTGCTCGTCGTAAAGAAGTTCTACCAAGTTATCGATGCTTGTTGTGATTTTAAAAGCACCGTAAATATAAGCAACAAGCGAGCGTATGATCCAGTGTTTGTCGTTATATAGTTTAAGCAAGAGTTCTGTTGTTTCAGGAGAGGGGAGGTTTTCTAGAGCTCTTATTGACCAAAAGCGAAGTTCCAAATTATCAGAAGAAAGGTATTCCTTAGCATCTTCAATCGATAAATATCCTACTTTTAGAGAAAGGATTTTCAGGCATGCGATTTTGACTTTTATATTTGTTGTTTCCCTGTAGTATTCGTTGATGATTGAGTGGGTTGATTCAGCAGAGTAAACAAGAGGATCTCTAAAAGGAAACTGAGTTCTGTAAGGTTCTTCACTTAAGGCATCAACAAGAGCTCTGATAGATTTCTTTGTATTATATCTCATTGCGCAATCGGCTGCACTAAAGCGAATAATATCTTTTTTCTTTGTATGTAGATATTTCAAAACTTCATCTTCATATTTTGGAAGAGGTAAAAAGCGGATGGCTTGGATCGCGATATTTGATCTTCCCCAATGAAAAGAATAGAGGTGGTAATAAACTTCTTTTGCAAGATATTTACCAAGAATCTGTCTTTTTAGATAGTCCCAGAAAGGATCTTTAAAAAGAGCATCAAATTTTTGGATGCAAGGCAAGATGTATTTCAGATACATCACTTTATTTGGAAAATATTCCTGAACGATATCAATTTTTTGAGTGATCATACGGTACAGGTTTTCTTCAACAAAGAGAATGAATCTTTTCTTTCTTCTGTGATAAATCTCAAAAATGATTGAGGCAATAGATGCTACAATGATTAAAACAATCAAAATCTTATATTCTGCAACAACGACGAGCTTGATCAAATCAAAAGACATTATAGACTCCTCTGCTCGATTCTATGAAGAAGCATACTAATGCTAAAGGGCTTTGTTACATAACTCGAAGCTCCTTTTGAAAGACCTTCTATAATATCCTCTTCTCTTGTGCGTTGTGAAAGATAGATAATAGGGATTCTTTCCCCTATGAGACGTTTGAGTTTCTCAAGGAGGATAATAGGATCCTCATCTTTTAGTTCGGAATCAAGAATGATTATATCAGGAGGATTTTTCAGGAATATAGAACTTATGTAATCATAACTTTCTTTTCCTTCATTAGAGAGCTTTACAGTATAACCCCTTAGGTTTAGAGAATACTCTAGAGCTCTTGCAAGAATTTTATTATTACTAATGAGATAGATGAATTTCTTTGTAGACTGGAATCTTGTTTCTTTTGTTTCTTGGGTAAGAGAAATGCCGAAGTAGGTGTCTTTTGTTGCCTCAAGAATGGTCAAACTCTTTGAGACAAGAGCATCTATATTATCACCATCATTTGGGAAAACCGAAATGACTGCATTTGCAAACTTTGTCTTATCTTCAAAGGAATCTTCTCTTTTCACCTGATCGTAAAATGTTTCAAGAATGATACGAAGTTGTGTTGGCATCAGTTGTATCAACAGTAAGACAAAGACCCCTTCTTGCCAAAATCCTTTGATGTCTTGATTTCCAAAAAAGTCTTCGAGTTTTTTCGCAAAAACATGCTGAATGCTTTGATCCTTTGTTGAAAGAGTAAAAGTAACGACAGATATGTAAGAATAATTGATAGAATAGGTTAAGAAAAAATCTTGCAGGGATTGTTTTGTATAAAAATTAAACCGATCTTCTTTTTGGTAGATGACATCTAAAGATTGTTTTTTCTTTAAGATGGTTTCTACTTGGTTTTTAAAATCTTCGGGAGTGATGGGTTTGACGATATAGTCCTGAATACCAAGGTTATAAGCTTTTTTTATGATCTCAAGATCATTGGTTGCGGTAATAATAACAACAGGGAGTTTTCGATATCTATAATCGGAGCGCAGTGTGCCAAGGAGGTCGAGTCCACTGAGACCTGGCAAATTGAGATCTAGAAGAAGAATAGAATAATTGCCTTCATCGATTCTTTTAAAAAAATCGTTTCCATCATGGTACATGGTGAGATTTAAAGAAGTGTTTTTCAAGTTACTAGCAATGATTTTACAAAAATCTATATCATCATCAATAAGCAAGATTTGCTGTTTTTCTTCGATCTTTGTTTCGTTAAGCTTTTGTATTTGGTATATTAGAACATCAGGTGCTACGGGTTTTTCAAAATAAAGATCAATGCCGAGTTCTGTTGCTTTCACTTTATCTGTAAGCTCTTTTTTAGCAGATAGGATTCCGATAAAGGTAGAGGATGCGAGGGGGTTGCTTTCTCTAAAACTTTTAATCAGATCATACCCTGAGATTTGCTCTTTATCAGAGTGCAAATCAACAAGTAGGAATTTTGGTTTAAAGTTTGGGTCTTTGAAAAGTTCTTGTGCTTTTGCAAAACTTGAGCAAGTTTGTACATTAATATTTTTTGTTTTTGCTATCTTTTCGATAACTTTTAATAGATCTTCATCATCGTCGACAAAAAAAAGCTCGCATTCTATAGAAGTTTTCTTTTCCTCGGATCCTTGGGTAGGAATTTCTGCTTTGGGTTGTTCTTGGGGTGCAGGGGCTTCAAGAAAACATTTTTTGATTTCTTCAAGTGTTTTTAAAAAAGTGTCTTTGGTTTCATCGCAGCCTTTATCAAATGATTCGATTTTTTCATTAAGAGCTGTTTCTGTTTGTTTACAGAAAGAGCTTACTTTATCAAAACCGTAAAGTCCTCCACTTCCAGCAAGTTTATGGATAGGTTTTTTTATGTTTTCTAAATGTTCTTTTGTTTTCTCTTTATCGAAGATTTCGATCTGCTGTTTAATAAACCTGAGCTTATCAAAGATCGAGCGCCTGTATTCTTTTACTTCGGTGTCGAGTTCACCAAAAGAAATTTTATCTTGAGAAGTAAGAGCTAAAAGAAGAGTGATGTCAATAGGATCAAAAGGAGGAGTAAGAATGTAGTACTTGGATAGGTCTACACCTTCCTCTGCGGGAGCATTTA
>NVUU01000060.1 GCA_002402025.1 Candidatus Aerophobota bacterium | reverse complement strand
CACCGCGAATGTGCCGCCGCCAATGCCCATAAGGGTTGAAAACATGCCCATAACCCACGCGATGAGATTATTGAGCCAGCCAAAAGGAATGTCTATTGCCAATACCCAATCCTCCTTGCCGAATAGTAATTTTATGCCGACCAGAGTGACCACGCCAGAAAAGACGGCTTTAAGCCAAAAGCCATCAGCATAGGCTGCTATGACTGAGCCAAACAATGTGCCGACAAGCACAGGCCATAGCCACGTTTTGAGTAAAGCAAGATCGACTGCACCTTTGGCCATATGACCTTTGAGACGACAGAAAGATCTCTATTGGCAGCAAAAGCAGCAGAGCTTCTCTAGTCAAGCACCTTATGTTTAATGTTTTAGTAGGGTCTTCTCTTAAAAGACCTCTTGAAATTAATCCGCTTATTGTATAGAATCATTATTTTAATATGTAAAAGCGCTCAATATGGTCCGTAATATCTTCAGGAAAATCAAGGAATCTCTTGTGAGCGCCCCTATATTTTCTGTTGTCGTCCTGGCATCAGGGATTACTATGGCTATGGGTGGTGGCACAGGTCTTGTGATTGGTCTTGTAGTTCTTTCAGTGTACTTTATTTTCATCCTCGGATTAGATGTTTTTAGTAAAAGAGCTTCATAAGGATCCTGGTCTTCATCTCTATAATTGTTTTAATTCACTAAATTCCTGATATTTTAAGTTTTTTCTCCTCTGTATGCTTGACCTTTACATAACGCGAGAATTAACTTTTTAAGTTAATAATTATGAAAATAAAGTATCAAAAGAAAAAGTCCAGAAGCTAGCACGATACAATGAATCACACGTTTGAGCTACTTGTGATTTAGTTTGATTGATGTGTCTTCTAGATATCGATGATCATAGCAGGGGCTAGGAATATCGCGATGTATAGAATGGTAAGATTGGAATATACTCCAGCAAAAAAAAGACGGCAACAGTTGTAAATTTTATGCCAGATCCTCCAGTTAGAAGAAGTTTAACTGAGCTATGCATGTGCTACGAACCTCCCTTCGAAGACTGTCACAGCTTCTCCTGTGAGAAGTACTCTTTTTCCTTTTAGATTTACGTGTATGGTGCCACCGCGCTTTGATGCTTGGTGGGCGAGCATTTCTGTTTTGTTTAGCTTCTTGCTCCAGTATGGTGCGAGGATGCAGTGAGAAAATCCTGTCACAGGATCTTCATWRATTCNNSGYKWTYTGGNKTAAAMAANSWWSWGANTWWWMTYMMMMRAWRAGCCTTNNKWYTYTSCYRYWKMKRKMASWGMMTSKYMSGGYAKRMTTWWAATANMSARTNMRATMAKKTTYWARWTTTTTAACAAGATCATCTGAAGAGGCTTCGATAACAAGATCATCACCATAAAGAGCCACTTCGTTGATGGGTCCGAAATGGTTTAAAATATCGGGTGTAATATGGAAGCCGGTGTGGTTTGTTYTTGCTGGAAAATCGAGAGTATAATGGGGATGGTTGTTTGTGACTCTTAAAGGTCCGCTCAAAGATTCAAACACGATTTCTTTTTCTGTGAACATTCCTTGTTCATGTAGAACGTGAGATGCAGCGAGAGTCCCATGGCCGCATAGATCTACTTCAACAGTTGGAGTAAACCATCGGATATGAAATTGATTATCTGAGAGCTTTTTTACAAAGACTGTTTCAGAGAGATTCATCTCAGCTGCGATATTTTGGCAGACAATGTCTTCTGGGAATTGATTAACAAGCGCGACAGCCGCGGGATTGCCGTGGAAGGGCTTATTTGCAAAAGAATCAACGATCCAAAGATTCATAAGGTGTTCTCCTCTTGTAAAAGAACACCTACTCTATAGAAAAGGCGTTATAAAGGGAATAGCTCTAACGGCCACGTCCTCGATTGCCAGAACTTCCAGAACTTCCAGATTTTCCTGAATATCCAGATTTTCCTGAATACCCTGAATTTCCAGATCTTGAACGTGAGCCGGATCCGTTACCTGATCCAGATCTAGATCCACGGAACTTTCTGTTTCCGGATCCTGAGTTATTATCAAAGTTTCTATTTCTAGATCTGCCGCCTCTTGAATTACCACCAGAAGACTCTCCAGGAGAAGGAGATACAACGAATC
This sequence comes from Candidatus Aerophobota bacterium, assembly GCA_002402025.1. Taxonomy (GTDB): domain Bacteria; phylum Chlamydiota; class Chlamydiia; order Chlamydiales. The sequence goes on along the minus strand of NVUU01000060.1, from coordinate 9,746 downwards.
TATTCGTTGGCTGCGCCTTGCTTCTCCAAGCGTGAGAAATCAGCTTAAGAGTGATGTCTTCGATTTGGTTTCCTTCTTTCATAAGAGCAAGGATCTCTTCTGCATCTTGGTGGATATATTCCTCATGCAGCTTCTCAGTGAAATTCTTCTTCATAATATTTTTCACATCTTCTGGAGAAGGAAGTTGAGAGAGATGAATATTACTCATTTTAGTTTTTAGGAACCTTTTGAGCATGTATTGCTGCTTTTGTGTTACAAGCGTAATTGCTGTTCCCTTGTTTCCCATACGTCCTGTTCTGCCAATACGGTGTGTATAACACTCTGGCGAGAAAGGAAGTTCTAAGTTGATAACGTGGGTCACGTCGGTTACGTTGATTCCTCTTCCTGCAACATCTGTTGCAACAAGGATCTTTCTCGGTGCTTTTTTGAATCCATTGATAGATCTTTGTCTGTCTGTCTGCGTCATATCTCCATGAAGCTGCAGAGTTCCAAAACCAGATTGCTTTAGTTGCTCAGCAAGATCTTCCACTTGTCTTTTGGTGTTACAGAAGACAATTGCTTTTGTAGGATTGTGGTACTGCAGAAGTTGGATAAGAGCAGATTCTCTTTGTCTGTCTGGGATCAAATAGTGGAGCTGCTCGATATCTTCGTGACGCTCGTCTGTTGTTTGATCGCAAGATACAGGATCTTTTAGGAACCTACTGGAGATTCCTCTGATTTCTTTTGAAAGAGTCGCAGAGAATAGAAGCGTTTGACGCTCTTGCGGCAGGTAAGAGAAAATTTCTCGTATGTCTTCCAAAAATCCCATGTTCAGCATTTCGTCAGCTTCATCAAGGACAACAGTCTCTGGCTTAAAGTGAGTAAGATGACCAGATTTAAAGAGGTCTAGAAGTCTTCCTGGTGTGCCAACGATAACTCTACTATCTCTTCTAAGTCTTTTTAACTGGTTAAAGAGTGCTTCTCCACCATATACACATGATGGTAGAACACCCATGTGCTTTGAAAAAAGAACCATTTCAGAACAAACCTGAAGAGCAAGCTCTCTTGTAGGTGTTAAGATAAGAATAGTTTTTTTAGGATTGTTTGATAATAGCTCAAGAGATGGCAAGCCAAATGCGGCAGTTTTGCCGGTTCCTGTTTGCGCTTTTGCGATGACATCAGAACCTTGCAAGATATGAGGGATTACTTCTGCTTGTATTGCTGTTGGTGTTTCATATCCAACATCTTCTATTGCCTTTGAAATGGTCTCGCTAAAGTTAAATTCCTTAAAGGAACTAGTCATATATACTCCTGAAGTATTAACAAATAAAATTAATTTTCAAATAAGTGTAAACTAGGACCAGAACTCTTTTCAAAGAGATATCAAAACATAACACTTTATTTAGAAAAATTAGGTGATTCTTGGCATCAAGCATAGAATAAGAATGCTTATATAGCTAGTAAATAGAGAAATGATTTTAATAAAGCTATTGACAGACCCTTTTAAACAAATTTTTAGTCTAAATTACATGTCAGGAAGGTTTGGCATAGAGTCATCTTCAAGCTTTATACCAAAGATATTATTTACAGAATTAAATAATACATATTGTGAGACCACAACAATAATATCGAGGATCTGCTCCTCTGTGTAGTGTTTCTTAAGCTCCTTATACTCCTCATCTGTGAGGTTTGCATGAGACAGGATTTTCCCCGTTGTTTGGATGAGGACCTTCTCTCTCAAGGGAAGGTCCTGCTCATCAAAAGGAAGAGGTATTTGGAGGATTTCCTCTTTTGTCATGACATCGATAGCTATAGGGTCATGATGTCCCCAGACATAATCGCAGCCATAGATACAAGCAGTTTTTAGAATGATGATTTCTTGCTCTCTTTGAGAGAGTTTAAGCGCAGCTTTGGACTTTGCCCAGAAGGGCGCAAAAAGCTCAGTAATGGTTTTGCTCTTAAGTAAGATTCCAAAAACATYTACAGGAGCTCCCTTACTTTCAAAAGAGAGCCCAGGAAGCTCGTCAAGAAGTTCTTTGAAATGAGAGGCAATCTCTTCTTTACTTTCAGCCTTGGCCCTTACCGGGTTTTGTACACGCTTAATATATTTCCCCATAAACACCTCTTAAGCCAAATCCATCTTCTATCATATGCATTTTATCTTGGCAATTCAACAGAGGTATGATTTTACTTATTCCCCCATCCTGTAAGTTGGAAAAAAGCACGAGAGATCTCACAGGTAATAATACAAGTCGGTATTCCACTATGAGTTACCCGTCTCTTTGAAAATTGTGCTGTGCAATATTATTCACATGTAGGTTTTGGTACTGTTGCAGTAGGGCATTTACCACATCCACAGTCATTAGAAGGCTGAAGTGTTTCTGGTGGTTTATTAGCAGGTATTTTTCCCATGCAATTACTCCTTATTAATATTCTGAAAAATGGCTTTCTGGGAGGATTTGTCCTCCGTCGACAACAATGCATTGTCCCGTAATGAAGTTTGCTTCATCAGAAGCTAAGAAGAGTGCTGTATAGGCGATATCTTCTGGTGTTCCGAGCCTTCCTGCAGGGATAGATTTTTTCATGCAAGACAAGTACTCATCTCCGAACTCTGCGAGACTTTCTGTTAATATATTACCAGGCTCAACTCCGTTCACTTGAATATTATACTTTGCAAGTTCGATGGCTGCCGTTTTGATAAAACCAGAAACTCCTCCTTTAGAGGCTGTATAGTGAGCAACGCCAGGCAATCCTGTTTTAGGTCCAGAAATAGAGGACGTAATTATGATTTTACCATGACCCTGCGCGATCATAGAAGGTATGCATGCCTGCACGGCAAGAAAGGTTCCTGTTAGATTCACATCAATGACATGCCGCCATTCAGTAAGATTCATATTTTCAAGTCTTGCAAAAGGGTAAATGCCTGCATTATGACAAAGAACATCGATACGTCCATATGTAGATAAAGTTATATCAATCATTTTCTGCACAGCWAKWKGAKCSRMARYKTCTGTTGGTATGACAAGTGCTGTGCCACCATTTCGTGTGATTTCTTCTGAAACTTGTTCTAGGGTTTCCTTTGTGCGAGCTGCAAGCACAACGATGGCTCCCTCTTTTGCAAAAGTTGTTGCAATACCCATGCCTATTCCCTTAGAAGCACCTGTAACGATTACGATTTTTTTTTCACATCTGTTATAGGTTGGGTAGTCTTTTGCTGTTGCAAAGGAAGAGATCACGAGTGTTGTAAGAAGTAAGAAAGTTTTCATTTTGATAAGCTCTGTTTTAAAAGATGCGGGATGTTATAAAGAGTGCTTTTTTAAGTAAACAAAAAGAAGGAGTGAATGGACGATCTTGTAAAGGAGCTTATAACTACATACTATGAAAGCTTTAATAAAAAGGACTGGGATTCTTTTGTGAATACTCTTGCTANTGATGTTGAGCATGATGTCAATCAAGGTGGCTGCGAGGTCGGGAAAAAACCTTTAAAAAAGTTCATGGAAAAGATGAACATTTCTTACGATGAAAAAGTGTTAGATCTTATCGTATTTACATCGGACTGTGGAACGCGTGCATCAGCTGAGTTTTATATAGAAKRWMARWAMWWMRRWAMARWYSWWKKRCYTSCWKARGYRARWGSAMMRAYWTWWANAACTKYRWTRTSKYWCYKYYKTTTCAATTAAAGGCGGTAAGATTGCAAGGGTTACAAATTACTATAACCTTAATGAGTGGCTCTCTCAGATTAAGAAGTAGTCTTAGCTTCGTAATGAGAAAGCTTTTCAAGAAGCTCCTTTGGAGCTTCTTGCGCAAGTCTCTCGATTAGTTGTTCCATTGAGCTCCATTCATAGCTTATGTGTTCATCACTAAGAGTGACACTTGGATCTTTAACTTCGCAAAAATAGAAGTAGTGGATAAGGCCAACATCGTAACTACTTGTTGTTATTCGGATATTTGAGAGAGATAGCTGAATAGGCTCTATCTTTAAAAATTGATAGATTCCTGTTTCTTCGAAAACTTCTCGCTTAAGAGCGTTTAGGAGAGGTTCCTCTTTATGAATCCTTCCCCCTGGGATATCCCAATAGTTTTTTGCGCGCAAGATAAGAAACAATCCTTCTTTGTTTCTGATAAGAGCTTTTAGCCCAAGATGAAAACAATCTTCATTCATTCTAGAACCGGGGTTAGTGAATTTCCCGTTTTTTCAATGACGGAGACAATAGATGGAAAAAGAGGAGAGGNTAGGTTGTTTGTTCTAAACCATCCCCATCCTTCGCATTTGTGTGGCTCCAAAAGCTCTACATTTCCTTCGTAATCTTCTACAGTAACAAAAATCGTGATGTAGTGTTTATCAGCATTTTTACCAATAATATTTTCTGTCCAGAGGCCGAGTTTAACACTACGTGCAATAAGTCCTGTCTCTTCAAGAAGTTCTCTTTTTGCACATTCTTCAATCGTTTCTGCAAATTCTAAATGGCCGCCGGGCGTTGCCCATAAACCATTTCCATGAGAATTTTTACGTTTTCCAAGGAGTGTTTTGTCATCTTTTACAACAAGAACTCCTACTCCAACACTGGGTTTTAGAGCAGACTTTGGAAGATGGACTTGATTCGTATTTGATATATTTGATTCCATAATAGCACTCAGTATTAGAAGTGTAATAATAGCTTTTTATATTAAAAAGCTATTACATTTATACAGGGGATGATTGTATCAATGCTAACTGTAATTTTTATAAGATCTTCCGCAGGGTTTTTTTATTAATGGCTTATTCAACTGTTGTTATTTGAAAACATTTATCTTATACTGTTCCCCTGCAAAACACTATAATAGGGGAAAAATATGAAAACAGTTGTTATTGTTGGAGGAAATCGTGGGATAGGTCTTGAGTTTGCAAAAGAGTATCTTAAAAAAGATAACAATGTCGTTGCGACTTACAGGGATAAAACAAAGCTTGTGGCTTTGAAGAAATTACAAAAAAAGTACCCAGGTAAATTAACGCTTAGAAAGCTCGATGTGACGAACATGAATGATATCGCAAAGCTGCGTAGAGGAGTTAAAAAAGTAGACCTTTTGATTTTAAGTGCAGGAGTAAAAGGTTATCCCATACCTGGTACAAGACCTGCTGGAAATACGAGGCTCGAGCTTCAAAAAGCCTTAGCAGTAAACACTACTGGACCTGATGATATTATCCGCGGTTTTTATAAGAAGCTATTGCATTCGGATAGATGCGTGGTTTACTTAAGCTCTGGTGTAAGCTCGACACAAGACAATGCAGGTGGAGGATACCACCCCTACCGTATATCCAAAGCTGCAGGAAATGCTATGATTTGGAATTGGAATATAGAATTTCAGAAAGATTGGATCCAAAGAAATGGTAAAGACCATGAAAAAGTCCCTTGCGCCTTTGCGATTTGTCCTGGCTGGGTAAAAACGGATATGGGGGGAGCTGACGCTCGGCAAAGCGTAGAAGAAAGTGTTACTGCAATGTCCAAAGTAATAGATACAGTAGGAAAGACAAAAGATGCTGCGGGTTTATATATGTATGATGGAACTAAGCTTGAAACTTATAAATCCGAAAGCGTACTACAAGTAGTAGGCCTCTGATGTCATTTAAAACCCAAGCCCGACTGTAAGACCTGGCCAGATCCTCGATTTTTTGAGGTATTTTTTGAAATTGTCTTTTGTGACTTGTTCTCCTTTTTTGAGAGGAACAATCCCATCTACTTGGATGAAAAATTTACTTCCTAGTTGCATGCCGATAACAGCTTCAAAGGTTTTTATGTTTGTTCTTACAGCTTCTGGATCGTGGAGTATACCAGCTCCTGTTCCAACATAAACACCGAACTGCCTTGGATAAAAAAGATAAAGACCTCTTATATGATAGGTATGTAAGGATTTAGGGGGATCGAAAGGACAGGCGCTTATACTAAGATCTATTGCATTAAAACCGCTTCTCATTCTTGTTCCAATGCCTGCCATTGAGTAGCCACCGAAATGTTGAAAATTCAAGTAAGTAGTATAGTTTCCGTAGGTTTTTGCTGCAGAAAGGAGCAAAAGAGWTGTCAAAATAAGAACTTTACACTTCTTCATAAATTACCACATTTTTAAATTACTAGGGGGATTCTCTCAAAAGGCCTAATTAATAAAAAGGTCTCGGTACATATTAAGTGGTTTTTTGCTGAGATTTTAACTACAATATCCTTCGGAGTAGATCCCAGCATGTATTGACAAATTTTTATGCTTAACAGATATGTAAGACATAACGCAAGATGTGGGGGATAGTAAAGTGATAAGAAAATTACCTTCTGGCAAATATCGCCTCTACTCCAAAAAGAAAAATCCTAAAACTGGGAAACGCAGAAATTTAGGTACTTTCAATACTCGCAAGGAAGCTGAGCAACACGAGCGGGAAGTACAATTCTTTAAACATCGTGGGTAACATGGTCACACCAGAAAAAGCTTTAGAACTTCTTTTAGAAGGGAACGCGAGATACATAAGTGATAAGTCGATCCATCCCAATAGAGACAAAGAAAGAAGAAAGTCTTTAGCCGAGAAGCAGGCACCTTTTGCGATTRTACTCTCTTGCGCAGATTCAAGAGTGTCTCCTGAAATTCTATTCGATCAGGGCTTTGGCGACCTTTTTGTGATAAGAGTTGCTGGAAATGTGATTGGTCCCCAGGTAATGGAAAGTATTTTATTCGCGGCTAAGTACTTAGCAGCTCCCTGTATCTTGATTATAGGTCATGAGAAATGCGGCGCTATAGAAGCTGTAATCAAAGATGAGATAAAAGACATAGAAAGCATTGCAAAGCAAATCAAGCCGTCTGTTGATAAAGCAAGAGAACTACAACCGGAAGATCTTTATGAAACAGCAAGTAAGTTAAATGCAAAAAATATGAGCGAGCTTGTCTCTTCTCACCCAACTATAAAAACTTTGATCGATCAAWKYWWWKTCATCGNKAWWAMMWGMTWRTCWSKACATCGTNNWKRKKSWKRTSSWWWTRSYKSCWRMSKAWYWWWKTTTMWWKWRTTGAAACTTAAATTCATATAGTAAAAAGTTTAGCTTATATAAAGCTTTTTGTTAATTAATTTTGGAGAACTTCATGAAAAACAAAACTTTTTTACTTATCGTCTTCTGCTTTTCTTTCCTATTAAACGTAGCGCATTCTGCGGWAACGCCAGAAAGAGCAATGAACTTTCTCATGAAAGGAAATGCAAGGYTTATAAAAAATAAATCCATTTCACCAAATACAAGTGAAGAGCGAAGAAAGGATCTCCTTAGTGGTCAATCTCCTATCGCAATTATTGTGACATGCTCAGATTCAAGAGTTGTTCCGGATATTATCTTTGATCAGGGACTTGGAGATTTATTTGTGATAAGAGTTGCTGGAAATGTTGTTGGGCCACTTGAAATGGAAAGTATTCTATTTGCTGTAGATCATCTGCACACACCCTGTGTGATCGTCATGGGTCATGRAAATTGTGGTGCTGTTGATGCAGTTGTAAAACGTACTACGGATGATGTGAGATTTCTTGCACAGCTGATAGAACCGGCTGTTCAAAAAGCAAGAGATATAAGAGCAAAAAACATCTTAGAGACTGCAATCAAGTTCAATGCAGAAGGCATGAGCGAATTCATTTCACAATCTCCCTCTGTTGTAAAACTTCTTAAGCAAAGAAAAATTATTGTCAAAGCTGCCTACTATGACTTAGATAAAGGAAGTGTTGAAATTCTAAAGTAACAAAGAAAGGTATTTCTAATTTTCTTGTTCTGAAATAGCGATTGAAGCTAAGAAAGATATCTTGGATAACAAGATATTCAAGGTTTGATCAGAAAAACTGAAACTGGAGAAGAAAATGAAATTTAGAAAACTCACCCTTCTATCGATGTGTATAGCGAGCCTTTTTGGCACAGCTTTTTCCGCTGAGGAAATGCCTGTTCAAGAAGGTAATGAATGGGTGAGGGAATTCCTCACAATAACTCCTGATTTCCCAAAAAAGGGAATCATGTTTATCTCGTATGAACGACTTTTAAGAAGCCCTGATGATTTTCATAGAGTCATTGAAGGTTTTGCAGAAAGGTACAAAGATAAAAATCTAGATGCTGTTGTAGGTCTTGATGCAAGGGGGTTTATTTTTGGATCAGCTCTTGCTTATGAGTTAAATGTTCCTTTTGTGATGGTACGCAAAGGAGGAAAACTTCCAGGAAAGACAGAGTGTGTTGAATATGCCCTTGAGTATGGAAAGAGTGTTTTTGAACTTGGATGCAACTCTCTTGAAAATGGTGAAAAAGTTGTGATTATTGATGATCTTTTAGCAACTGGCGGAACAATGTCTGCTGCTTGTGAACTTGTTGAAAAAGTTGGAGCTGTTGTTGTTGAAACGGCGTGCTTTCTCGAAATTTCCTTTTTAAAAGGTAGAGAAAAAATTGGAAGACCATTCTTTGCATACTTAGATGACAGATGAAAATCATTTCTTGCCCTCTAAACTTAAGAGGACAAGTAGAACTTCCTAAGAGTATTAAAAATAAYWKCTCNWAAYTAMRTYRRRTTTATTGAAAAATATTCCTTATATAAGATAGATGTTTGTTCTAGCATCCGATCAATAAATTATGTGAAAACATGAAGACAAAAGTCACGATAATCATTGTAGCAATACTCTTTCTCGCAATACTTGCGCTTTGCGCGCTTTTTGTAGGGACTCATTCAGTCGTTGTACTTGATCCCAAGGGGATGATTGCAGATAAACAACGAAGACTAATTATCACAGCAGCTCTTCTTATGCTCATCGTTGTGGTTCCTGTCCTCATTATGGTATTTGTTTTTGTCTGGCGATATGGAGCTCAAAAAGATAAAGCAAAATATTCACCAGATTGGGGGCACAGCAATGTAGCGGAAGCTATTTGGTGGGGAGTACCTTTTATGATTATTACCGTTCTTGCGATCATAACTTGGAGAACAAGTCATGAGCTCAACCCTTTTAAGCCCATCGAATCAGATAAAAAACCACTTGAAATACAAGTAGTCGCTCTTCAATGGAAATGGYTATTCATTTATCCAGAGCAAGGAATAGCTACTGTGAATTTTGTTCAGTTTCCTGAGAACACACCTTTAAACTTTGAAATCACAGGTGATGCTCCAATGAACTCTTTCTGGATCCCGCAACTAGGTGGGCAAATTTATGCAATGCCTTCTATGAGAACAAAATTGCATTTAATAGCAGATACAGTCGGGGAATTCGAAGGTAGGTCTGCAAATCTTAGCGGAACAGGATTTGCTGGTATGGTTTTTACGGCTAAATCAACTACAGATGAAGACTTTGACAGTTGGGTTCGAACTGTCAAAAATTCTGGAAGGTCTATGAATCGCAATGTTTATGACCAACTAGTAGAACCGAGTTCATATGTCCCGGTCATGTACTATCAATTAACGGATGAAGATTTGTTTGATCAGGTAGTTTTGAAATATAGTGCACCAGAAAAGGTAAAGGACAGGAAGTAATATGTTAGGAAGATTAACACTCGCAGCCTTTAAACATGACTGGATTGAATATCTAGCAGGTGTAGGGATGTTTATTGGCCTGGTTGTTGTCGTTATAGTGATCTCCCGCCATAAACGCTGGACTTGGCTTTGGAGAGAATGGATTACGTCTGTTGATCATAAGAAGATCGGTATCATGTACATCATTGTTTCCGCTGTTATGCTTATAAAAGGTCTTGTTGATGCCGCTATGATGAGAGGGCAGCAGGCTTTTGCCTGTGGTGACTCATTTG
>NVUU01000059.1 GCA_002402025.1 Candidatus Aerophobota bacterium | reverse complement strand
GGCAGCGCCTTCAACGGCATCATTAAGGCGGGCTTCCGGTCCCAGTTTTGACTTCATCCATTCTTCCACCACCGGCTCGGCAATTTCCCACATATTGAGATTGGGATCAAAAGTACGGCCAACGCCTTCGACCACCACCATGGTTTTTTGCAACAACATCAATTGCGGCTGCATTTCCATATCAAACTGTTCGGTGACAAAAAACAGCTGCCCTAACAAACCTTGACGGGGGCGTAAAATCTCCAGGCAATCCCCTCATACCTGAGCCTTGACCAAAAGGCGCTAGTTTAAGGCCTCTTAAATGGAGAGGGTCCACATTGAAAGGTGTCAAATTAATGTAGTTTCGTAAATTTGTAAGGTGCCAATCAAAAGTAGGAGAATTTGTTATCACCCCTACAACATTTTCAGACACAACTAATTTTCCATTAATTGGTTCAATGACAATACTTTTTCCATGCCTGTCGTAAACGACGTAATGCATAGGAGGAGGGGTGCTGCCCCATGAATCCAAAATAGTTGGGGCTATTACTACCGATGAAAGACCCGCTTTCACTTCTTCAACTGTGGCAAATTGAGTAAGAATCCAATTGGGAAACTCTACTGGAGAAAGAGCTTTCGATTGATTTTCTGTCGTTATATGCGCATATTCTGCATAACCTGGGAAATAAAATGCTGCAGCAACAAGACCTTTTTCATTCATACCATCCATTAATTTTTTAACATCAAAACAATAAATTCCAAAGGTTGCGTATTTGGCCTTATATGCCATACCCTTTCCTTTCGGAGTATTTCCAACAAATTGAAAATTCCTAGGAATGACTGCAACACTCATCTTAATATCAACACCAAATTCGACAGTTCTTCCTGTTACTATTGAATTATCTTTTGCTCTCAATAAGATTCCAGTACACGCTGTTATTCCTGAAACAAAGAGTTGAAATGATATTAAAAAAATAAGCACGGTGTTGTGTATCATAGAAAATCCCTTAAAATGTTGCAAATCTTGAGGCGATGTTACGATTGTTGTCCCCTTCTCTTAGACATAACCGGTCTTTATAATTTGCGTCTATGAGTTCAGAAAATTACACCTTTATGTTTTCAAANGAAATCTTTATATCAAAGTTAAAATAACAAACATATTAAGTAGGTTTTCTTATGTTTCTTACACGCCTTTTTTTAACTACAGTTGTTATAGCAGAAATCACCTCTGGAAGCCTTTCAGCGATCCAAACAAGAGAAAAGCTTATTACTCCAAAAGAGGTCTATACCCCAGGAGTTAAAAACCTCGGCTATAAAATGGTAAACGGAGTGAAAGTGTTTCGGATAGAAGCAGAACCCGTTGTAAAAACAATCTATAACGAGAAAGATAATCAGTTAGAAAAATATGTAAAGAAGCATAACCGCTACACAGGCCCTACAATGTCCCTTCCATTTAGCAGCCAAAAAATCGATGGCTGGGGATACAATAAAAGCATCCCAGGACCAACTATTATTGTGAACGAAGGTGATGAGGTACGCATCTATGTGAAGAACAAGCTGCCAGAACCAACAACAATACACTGGCATGGCTTGATTGTGCCAAATAATGAAGATGGAGCAGGAGGTGCTGATGACCCTGTTATTAAGCCTGGAAACACTGGTGTTTATCATTTTACTATAAAAAACCCTCCTGGAACTTATGCATATCACAGTGGATTTAACGATCCTAAGCAAGTAGGCATGGGCATGAGCGGTTTCTTTATCGTACTCCCAAAAGGAGGAAGCAATGAAGTAAAGTATGACTTTGCTATCATGGTAAGGGGCTGGTCATTAAAAAGAGATGGCACCGTTGATTTTTTAAGCATGGCAAATGACTGGTTCACCTTCAACGGTCTCTGCGCACCAAATTTCCCTGTTCTAAAAGTTCCTTATGGCGCTCGTGTAAAAATACGCTTTGGTAATATGGGCGGGATTATGGCGCACCCTATACATCTGCATGGGTACTCTTTTAACATCACAGGAACAGAAGGAGGTCCTATACCCCTATCTGCTCAGTGGCCTGCAGCAACTGTGCCAGTATTCCCAGGAACCACAAGAACAATAGAGTTTGTTGCAAATAACCCAGGTCTTTGGCGCCTGCACTGCCATATACTTCATCATATTATAAACGATCCTCCTATCTTTGAGAAAAACAAACCCATTGGTATTTTGCCAGTTGGCGGTATGTATACTTGCTTAGAGGTCGGTGAGAAAGAATAAAAACTAGATTTCTAGTATTTTAAAAACTTTCAAAATACTCTCAAATTGTTTAAGCTTTTCGTTTTTTATTTCTAATCTTTTTTGAAGCATGAAATTTGAGATTCAGCATACCTTTGGATGCAGAGCGCTTACGATTGAGGGTTTAGATCATCCCCAAGAATGCCTTTGCGTAGACTCTTTAAACCTGCAATCGAATACAGCGGTCGATATGCTCGCAACAAAAGTTTACGAAGCTGTCGGGCTTGAGATACCTATGGAAAATGCTGTAAATGGCAAAAGAGAAATGGCAATTGTTGATCTTAGCCTAGAGCAATATAATCATTTGAAAGAATTGTGCATAGATGCTCAAAAGTCTTCTTTAGATCTGCACCTTCTTATCCGTAATCCTCAAGATGGCCGCTGGAAAGCTCATGGTGATGCAATCACAAGAGCATTTCTGCGCATTTCTAAAGAAGATTTTGAACGTATCAAAAATGCGACAGGTCTTATCGAGGTAAGTAAGGAACAAGTAACAKCACTTAAAAGCGGCTATTTTGAAGATCTCGATGTTTCTGGAAATGACCTTGCGGACCTTGCAATGAAAGCTTTTTTAGATAGAAGAATCACTCGCAGTGTTCTCGCTCGTGCACTTGTATATGTTGCTTTTTCAAACTATCCTAATCCCATACATTTACGAAATCGTGATGGAAGCATTAATGAAGATGGATGCTTAAGACTACAAAAAAGAATGGGCTGGCTCCCCTCTAGTTCACGAGATGGTCGCACTTATGGTGATGTAATAGTCACTCCTAAAAACTATAGATCATTTGTTGAGAGCCTTCGTCCGGAGGAGGATTTATTTCTTCTTGCATTTGATTCCTTTATGAACTCAATACCGCCTTCTTTAAGAGAGCGTTTAAGTAACTTTGCCTACCGAAATCTCTCAGTGGAAAGTAACGGTGTTTTTTACTTTTCTAAGACCGAGGATTTCACCGGACCAAGGCGAGATGCATTCTTGCCATACCATTTGTTAGACGCACCAAAATCTATCCATGGAATGCCTGCAACACCTCTAGGAATCTACAATCATGATACAACACACCAAGCTACTGATTCCGAATCCTCGAAGCGAGCTTTTTGGACGACTGTTGGGCTGCGATGTCTTCATTTAGGATTGAACGACTGTGCTGATTTTGTTCTAGATCGTGAATTTACTCACCCACAGTCACGAAACAAAGCTCAGATATTAGAAAATATTTTTTATGGCACGACTCAACAATTACAATTACTTTCAGAAGAGGATATTGCTGCGGTTTCTAAAATAGCTCTTTCTGTCATAGAAGATTATGGGATAGAGTTCCGTGCGGGCTCTATGAGCTGTAGAAGGACCTTCTTGGATTCGCCTCAAACAATTAAAACCTTAGAGAAACAAATCCTGTGATATTTTGTCCAAACGCTTTTCTTCAGGTAAAAGATGTTAATTCTCTTGCACCTTTGCCGACTGAAAAGTATTCAACAGAAGAAAATTAAATTTCTTATGTTTTTCGCATTGGATCCCATCTCCAGATAAAGTGTAGTAATGGATCCATAGGTCATGAAAAAAAAGCGCTTCTTCAAAGAAAAATTCTTTTCTTTTTGGAAAAGCTGCAACAAGTACCTCAAGGCCTCTGAATAGCTCAAAAAACTTATCGAGTAGCTTATCTTTAAGCAGCTTGTTAGCAAGGGAACATTTTACGAGAATTTCTTTTGGATATTCCTTCTTAAGACCTTTTAAAAGAGTATCAGCTTCTTCTGTGTACTCAAAGAAGTTGAGCGTTTGATAATAGATGATTGCTGCATAAAGACTCTTTGGAAATTTTTCCTTTATTTTAAGGATTTTTTCTAGAGCTTTAGGGCCCTCTGTCGGAGCACTTTGTGATAGCGCCTGGATTTCAGAAATTTTTTCTTCGGTCATTTGGAAAAGATCTTCTGGATGATGAGTAAAACAAATCGTTTGTTTCGCTTTGTTTTTGCCCTCATTCCAACTACAATCTACTTCAAGCCTCATCTATAAGCTCCTTATAATTAAGAATAAATGTTAATAAATATTGTATTTACTCGTCAAGTATACTTCCCTTTACCCCAAATTTGTAGATTTGCTATAAGCATAAATTTAGGCATATATCCACATCATTAACAATTTCTAGATACAGCTAGGTCCCTCTGATATTGGGATGACTAAATTTATGAAACGAACATTTCTTTTGCTTCTGTCTTTTTTACTGTTTACTTGCATTTTAGGAAATAGTTCTCAATTTACCTCAACAAAAGATGTGCTAAGTAGTGATGACACTAATGAGAGCTACGAGATTCCCCCAAGCTCAAACTACTACTTCTCACTTGGAACATCAGCTATTTATCAAAACATTGGTATTGGAATCCGTTCTAGAGATCTTTCTAAAAATAGAGGCAATGACTTTTCTTTCAACGTCAAGTTCACACCCATCCTATTAAAGATTGACTATTTCTTCCTCATACCCTCTATCCAGTATCTTCGATTATACTATAGCGGCTTTGCCTCAGATGCTAAGTACAGCAACTATTTTGGAGCAGGGCTCGAAATTCTTGGTCTAAGAGCTGGTCACGAAAACTATCCAATCATCAACCCAAAAGTCACCTGGGGCAGAGAATATACAAGTGGAAGGTTCTCACAGTTTTCCATTAATCTCACGCCTGCAACTCTTGTTGCATGCTCACTTCTTGATTTCAAAAAACTCAAGTCATGTCACATAAGTACTGCAATTGCACTTGCATCACTTGCTTGCATGTTTGAATATTCATTTGGTTTTTAATATTACAAACCATAGTTAATAATTCAAACGATAGACAATTAATCACTCTTTAATTATATTACCCTTCTATTTCAATAATAAAAAGGAGCGAACATGAAATTTCAACGTATACTTCTGGTGTTTTCAGGCTTAATGGCTACTGTATTTGGTACATGCTCAGATGTAGACTCTAAAGAACCTTCAACTGATTATGATATAGCGCCAAGTTCTAATTGCTACTTTACTATTGGAACTTCTGTATATTATCAAAACGTCGGAATAGGATATCGAACTCGTAATCTATCTACTAATAAAGGGAATGACTTCTCTATAAATGCTAAGTACTTTCCCGTTAAAAAAGTCGATGGCCACGGAATCCATCTTTATAAACACAGCCACCGTGTGTATCCATCTCTGCAATATCTGAGACTCTCCTACCAAGACCCTAGAGGAGAATCGAGCTCTAAAAAGTACTTCGGTGCTGGGCTAGAAATTGTTGGACTCATTGATGATGGGTATATCTACCCTACACCTAACCCAAAAATCGCTTGGGGAGTAGAGAACTCACATGGGCAATTCTCACAATTTGCCATAAACATCGTTCCTGCATTTGTTGATGTCTTTTTCATAGCAAACGCAAAAAAGGAACAATCCTGGAAAAACAAGATAGGCTTAACTGCTCTTAGTATGACTTTTGAATACTCTTTAGGATTTTAAATTCATCTATTCTATTTGATAGCTGGGAGATCTCCCAGCTATCAGACATTTTAATACCCTATCTTAATATTAGCTCTTTTGCACAACCCGTAACAAGATCAGACAATTTTGGATTCATATCATACAAAGCTTTAAGAACATGCTCATGAGATGTTTTACTAATATTAAAAGCGTTTTACTCTTGTGTGGCAATAAGGTTCTTTGCCGGTTTTATTGTAGTAATTCTGATGATGATCTTCTGCTTTGTAGAACATACTTGCAGGAAGCAGCTCTGTTTCGATAGAAAGACCTTTTCTTTTTAGCTCATGGATAGTCCTATCAGCTACCATCTCTTGATCTTCTGTTAGATAAAAGATTGCAGAGCGGTATTGAGAACCAACATCTGGTCCTTGTCTATTTTTCTGAGTAGGATCATGGATCTCAAAGAACATCTTTACTATGGACTCGTAGCTTATTGCCTGCGGATCAAAGATCACCTCTGCAGCTTCTGCATGATCTGTCGTGCCGCTACACACCTCTTCATAGGTAGGATCAACAACATGACCTCCGATATAACCCACATTAATTTCCTTTACCCCATCAAGATTTTTGAGTAGATGCTCGATTCCCCAAAAGCAACCACCTGCAACAATAGCTCTTTCAAAACCCTCTTCTGTAAATGCTTGTACAAAAAGCATCGAAAGAGAATTTACGCAGTGTCTGGAATTTTCAGAAGTATGCTTTTCTCCTTCAAATACATGACCAAGGTGCCCATCGCAAAAGTTGCATCTGATTTCAGTACGCTTACCATCTGGATCAGGAAGTCTTTTTACAGCTCCTTTAATCTCATTATCAAAACTTGGCCATCCGCAGTTTGAAGAAAACTTGTTTTTTGAAAGATATAGTGGCGCATCACAGCGTTTGCAAATATACACACCTTTCTTTTTGAAGCAGTCATACTCCCCTGTGCCTGGATGTTCTGTATGGCAATGGGTAATAATCTCTTCTTCTTCAGGGTTAAGTTTGCGATTTCTGAACATCAGTGTCCTTTATGTTTTTTCTTTTTTTTCTCTTGTCTAAGAGAAAATTGCTCTTCATCCCTTACTCTTTTATCAGCACTTTTTTTTTTCTTCTTTTCTTTCTTCTTAAGTTCCAACTCTTCTCTCATATAGTCTTGGGCATGAGTTGAGGGTTTCGTTGTTTTTTTTATTTGCTCCATTTCCTTACGTACTTGCCTTTGGAGTCTTTTGGGATTTATTCGTTTGATTTGAAGCTGAAACTCTTTTGGCTTGCCAAACTTTAGCTCGCTATATTGACTATGCACAAAATCATAGACCTCAGGATCTGTGGGCTCCTTCCCAAAGATATGCCGCGCTACAGCGTAGCCTTCTTTGTCTGTACGCTCAAAAAGACCTATCCACAGTCCTTTCTCAAGAAGAATCGTCGCTTTAATAATTATCATATTGCACTTAATATTAATTATTCCTTAWATTTAGCGTTTTATTAAGTTTCATAAAAGGTTTGATTGCTATGAAAAAAGTACTATTTTGGATTTTCGGGATTTTTCTAGGCTGTTTTATGCTTGTAAATAGCGCCATTTGTTTTTACAGGTACTTAAATGGATATAGCAGAGTCACCTCGCCACAAGAGTGGTTAACAAGTTTTATCCTAACTTTTGTTGTAGGTGTTGTATTAATTATTTGGACAAGCCTTCTTCTTAAGAAGCAAAATTAACTGTTGTTGCTCGCATCAAACCACGCTTTAATCTGATCGGGAGTAATCCCCAAACCTGCTACACGACTCTCATCAAGCAGTTCTAGATCTGTCATCACTTCTCTTTTAAAGGCCTCTTGATCTGCATAAGGGATGTCTTTTTTGCTCTTCGCTTCTATATAATCAAGTAAACGAGAACCAACGAGTGTTTCTTCAATTACAATTCTTAAAATAGCTTTTCTTTGCTGCCTATATCTCACTCTGTAAACATTCACTTTCAGTGTTCTGACTTTCGAATTTGATTTAACTTTATTATGGGGTTCATTCTTTCTTTCGGTCTCGAACTTTTGAATGTTCTTCTTATGCAATCTATATTTTGCTCCCCTATTAACTCCGCTTTTATCGACTATTCCATCTCCTGCCATTTTACTTAGCCAGCGCCTAACTGTACGTTCCTTAAAATCAGGCCCAAGTCTATTAAGTATACATGGAAGACTTAGATCCACAGGTTCTTCACCTAAAAACCGTAGAAGAATCAATTTCTTCTCTTCAGACCTCATGCATATCTCCGCACATTACTCATTTCTTACCATATTATAGATACGGCCATTTTTACGTATATTTTGGCCGTATCTCTTAAATACGGCCATTTTTTCAACATAATTTGGCCGGCAACACAGTTTTCCGGCCAAATTTGACCTATTTACCCCTTATATATACTAGCTAGAACGCAAAGAGGGCCTTCATAGTAAGGCCTTGCATAGTGAGATCTCCCTGGGTGTTCATATTGATACCGGGAGAATCTGTGTTTGGGAGCCTAAGTAACTGATTCTGACCAAATAAGAGTAGACTTTCCCATCCTGCCATAAGACTTAAGTGAAAACGGTCATGATGAAACACTCTGTCCCATCTGAGACCGGCATTGAAATGAAGATTTACGCGCGAGAGCGAGTAATCATTATTCTTAATATCAAGAAATGTGATTCTTGGGTTTAATCCAAGTAATTGAACCGTCTCTTTTTGAGAGAGATCGAACCAGCCAAAGAGAAGACTCGCATCGATATTTCCATAGATACTTATCCCGTAGCCGAGAATCCACATTGTTTCAAGACCCATCTTGGGACCGACACCAAAAAAGTTATTCTTCATTTCTATTTTGTCTTCAATAATAAGTGCATTTGCGATCTGGGTGCTTGCACCACCATCTGCAATCACATCAAAGTTTTGATCTACCCAAACAGCTGATACAGACATAAAAGGTTTTAACTGAAGAAAACCGCGAGGGGTAAAAACGCCCAGCATCTGAATATCTGCCATATCGAATTTTAAACTTACATTCGCTCTCGCGTTTTCTGATGGAGAAAGACCCGCGCCGGGAATCGTCCAAACAGGAAAAAGCCCTCCAAACTCTGTAGCACTTGTAGAACTTTGCGCACTTGTATGGAATCTTGTCCAGATAAGAGCAAGTTCCATTTTTTCTTTTGGTATTTGATAGCCAAGGCCAACTCTAAATCCCCAGTCCCAATCAAACGTTGCTCTTTTTACTTCGGCATCATTTGCAAAAGCAGTTCCTGTGTTGTTTTTAACAACGTAATCAAGCCCCTCTTCTTGCGCTTGCCAGTAAAGTGCAGATCCGAAGACAGAAACGCCCCAATCATCTTTCAGATCATAGCGACCTTTAAGAAGGCAATCGTTTGTGATGTTATTGCCTTTGCAATCATTTGCATTGGTATCGTCTTTACTTTCATCTGCATTTAATAATCCTACAGCAAGTAAAGCAGCCGTTGCTATAGAAGCGATATTACTATGTCTCACAAGTAAGTCCTCTTTTTTTGAATCAAACATACTCTATCAATTTTATGTTTGATAGGCAACCGCTCTAAATCTTCTTTAAGGCACAGTAAAGGTTGTACTCCCCCATCTTTTGGGTTTTACAGTAAATAAAGAACCAATAGTTGTTTTGTCTGACACCTTATAAAACTGCACTTCTATTGAAGACAGCGTTGGGTTGAATGCAAAAGCTGTAGTACTTCCTGATTTTTCAAACGCTGCTGAGAAAAGAAGAGCATCGCCGTTTGTCGCTCCTCTTCCATAAACTCTCCAATCAGGAGTTCCGTAGTGGTCTRGTATATGCATGAAGTGAAGCACTTCATTAATAGATTGTGTTGGGTCTGCAAAAGCTCCGCCTTGCGATCCCCAAGGAGGGCAATGTTGAGCACCTCCCCACTGGGTAAAAAGCTCCACCATATAGTTGTAGGGTGTTGGAGCACTTGCTGTCAGAATTTTTTGACCAAACGCTATCGTGTTGCCACCAAGCATACGAAGCATATTCATATTCGAATTGAAGTTGATCGTCCAGCAAGCGTTGTTTGTTGCAGGATTTGTTGGCACCGTTGCAACAAACGCTGCTGTATCCATGGAAGAGTTCCATGCCTCTAAATAGCTTTTGTTACGTCCAAAAACAAGCGCCCAAGATCCTACCGGAAACGCTGTGATGAGCTTAACATTTTCAGGAGTCTGACCAAAATCTGCGCTATAATTCAAAACTGCTTGGGAAATTTTCGGGGTCCCACTACTTGTCGGTGTCCCACCTCCACTGTGGATGGTGTAATCTATATAGGCGTTGCCAAGAGTATAGGTCGCATCTCCTGTTTTAGTAATTGTTGGATTAAAGAAGCTAGAAGACTTTGAAAGGTTTAGATTCTTATCAAAAAAGTATGCATCCATTGCATAGCTACATGTTGTATATAGATAAATCCCAAGATCTAAAACATCTTTTCGTCCTGTTGTTATTCCCCAAAGAACGATTGATGCGTAAGCTTGAAGTGCTTCCCCAATAGAGTTCTCATTATGTCCTGAGTTTCCTCCTGCAATCGTTGCTTGTAAACCATCGGCCCAACCATGTCCTGCCCACTGATCAAAAAAGTTCAGTTGAGCAAACGTCATACTTGGACTTTTATAAAATCCAATGTCAGGATTTGTTGGACTTGCAGGATTGCTATTTTTTAAATAGCAAATATCTTGAACAAGTTGATCTATTGCGCCGCCATATACGGTTTCTGTTGCAAACTTGCATCCTTGATCTGGGATAGAATTCCAAGCTCCATCATATAGTCCCGTAAGAGCTGCAGCCAAAATCCAATATCCATATTGATAATGGTGATCATTAAAAGCATTAGCAACACCAAATGATTCAAGCACGATCCCAGGGCCGTAATGATTTGGCAGATTGGCAGGTCCTGACACTCTGCCTGGCCAAGGAGTCACAACCGTTGGTGCAGTTGGATCTGTATTTGCTGCAGGAGGCGTTCCAGCAGATGGATAGAGCATCACCAGATGGGCCTTATCATCATAGTACGCAAAATGACTGAGGTTATATCCCCCAACCGTTTGATAAGGTTTTTTCGCAAAATAAAAAGAAAAAGCTCCTGACACCCCAGAAATCGGCGGGTTCACTGCAGGATCTCCACTCACAGATGACTTTAGAGCATTTTGCAAAGCTGGAACTCTTTTCCTAATGGGCTTTGAAAAAGACTTTGGATTAAAGGATCCTGGTCTATCTGATCTATTAGGATGATTATTATACTGCTGCTCATACAAGAGATTTGATGCAGATGGGCTTGATGGACATATCCCTTTTGCATAAGAAGAGCACTGGGTAAACTCAGTTAAATCATTGCCTGTATAGAAGAATTTATTAAAGGTTGCAGATGTACTTGTGTTCTCTTCAAGTCCTTGAAGATATTGCAAAATCAACCCTAACTGTTTCCCTCCCTTTGCAAGAGTTTTACCAACATCATAGATCCCTTTATTCTGTTTGAAATATGCTGTGTTCCATGGAGCAAAGTTAGGATCAGTTAAGTTGTTAATATATTCGTTATCGATGCTATCGAAAAGCAATTGCCCGATTGTAACTTGCTGACTTGGGTTAGAGAGTGTCACGCAGTCTGTCCAAAATGGAGGGGGCATTGTTGGTAGAAAGTTTGAAAACACATAATTTGTTGTAAAACTACTTCCCAAAATAGTTTTCAGATCCCCTCTTACAGTCCAGTAGATTAAATCATCAGCCCCTGTTGGTGCAAAAGGCGTTGTTCCCGACAAGACTGTTGGAGTCAGTCCTGTTGCAAATAGCTGGTCTTGATAATGATGTGGCTGAAGACACATTACTGTGCTATTTGAATCACTTACAACAGTTGATGCTGTTCCATAAGGATGTCCAAAAGATGCTGTATAGGTCGTGTCTAAAAACGTCTGATCCGTGACTGTGTAGGATACTTGGGTGTTTGTGATAAAATTAAAAGCGTACCTGCCAAGGTCTTGCAAGTAGGCATTAACATCGTTATCTGGAAGAGCAATTGCTTGAGCGTATGTATTTCCCGTAATAGGATATCCATGAATCGTTGGGACTCCTGCTAAGACAAAATAAAATTTCGATGTTTTATTAGGCAGCTGAATAACACTATTCTGCGGCTCTGTTGTGGCTGTGCCTCTTGTAAAATTGATTGAGATATCATTCTTATAATAGAG
>NVUU01000058.1 GCA_002402025.1 Candidatus Aerophobota bacterium | reverse complement strand
CTACCTGAGCTGTGGGAGCTTTTGAAACGGACGTARCMWTATWYWCMTMMTWTATTWWWTATTTAATTAATTATAACATAAATTATAATTATACATTATAAATATATGTATTATGGTATGAGTTATTTTTTGTAGTAAWAAAATTTAAATATATGATATTTAAAATAATTACTTTATTCTAATTGTGTGCTGAGAAAGAAGTTCTAGATTATCGATCCTCTGAAATCCACATGTAGGCCTCATCGTCTCGAGATCTTGGTAGAGATTACGGCCTGTAACAGGCTTAATCAACCCATAGATCGCAGCAAGTTCTTGTAGTATCACATGCACAAGGATCGATATGGCCTTTACAATAGATAGAGCCGCTGTAGATATCCTGTCTTTAAGGGTGTAGTTCAGAGAAGCATCTACTCTTCTAAAAAGGTGATAGGGGCTTTTAACGAGATTTGTAGCGGAGCTTGCTATAGAGYATGGAACCGCAATAAGAATGGTTGTGAAGACAAGCTTTAAATGTTCTGCTCTAAGCTTCATCCCACCCACAGAAAAATATCTGCCATGAGATACACTATCAATAATATATTTAGGTCTACCCGTTGTGCTGTAGGTTTCATCTGAGTATGTGAAATTTCTTATTGGATTGTAAGAAGGGGTATATTCTTCAATATTGCCAGTTCTTCTGAGCGCTGCTGCAGCATGCCGGCTCGCCTTTATTTCTCTGTCTGATGGTAACGATGATGTCATTATATTCCTTTTAATTAAAAATTATAAACATGATAACAAATTGATGTATTAATATGTGATTAAACTGAAAACAAAGGTTTTAATTAAAAATTATAATAAATAAAATATTTAATTAAAACCTTTGTTTTCAATTGAATATCAAGATCCTCTAGGATTTTTAATGTGACCTCATTAATATGCAATTTGAAATGTACTATATGCTTAAAAAGGTTCCATTTATGAAAAGAATCAAATCCTTCCCCTTCACGGATTGGGTATTAAAACTTGAAGAATCAGAAAAAAATGAATGTATCTCTAGCCTTGAAAATGGCCAGGTTCTTTATTTTCCAAAACTTGATTTTTTGGTAGAAGAAAAAGAGAAAGCGAATTTTTCATCAGAACTCGTATCTAAAGATCGAAAGAACATTAGCTATGATCCATTAAAAAATGAGATGAAAGGCTGCATCGGTGGCTTTGAGACACAAGATGTCATCCACCTAATGATGAAAAGATACTCGAGTGTTGTGAATGAGTACGTTCTTTCGCTTCTTCCCGAATATAAAGATCATCTAACGCTTGCAAGAACAAGCTTTAGGCCTGTTGAGATAGAAGGAAGAGAAGTTACCTCCTACAGAAAAAATGATACACTTCTACATGTGGACTCTTTTCCATCAAACCCAACAGGAGGAATGAGAATTCTTCGATTTTTTACAAATGTGAATCCGTTTGATAAGCCAAGAGTATGGCGCGTTGGGGAGCCTTATGAAGATGTTGCAAAACGGTTCTTAAAAGAAGTAAAGAAACCCTTTCCTCTTTCTAGAGTTGTTATGGAAAAGCTTGGGATTACGAAATCCTACCGTATCCTATATGATCACTATATGCTTGGGATCCACAACACAATGAAAGCCGATCAAAACTACCAAAAAGAAGTAGACCAAGAGAGAGTAGAGTTCCCAACAGGATCTTCTTGGGCTTGTTTTACTGACCAGGTGTCTCATGCTGTTGTTTCTGGCCAGTACGTTTTTGAGCAGAGCTTTTATCTGTCTTTGGAAGGACTTAAGCATAAGGAAAGCTCTCCACTTGGTATTATGGAAAAACTGCTTAAGCAGAAAGTAACGGTCTAGACATCGCGATATCTTGATATCAAGATATCACGATTGACAAAGAATTTTTGTTTTTTATAGAATTCTGGACTTTGACACGGGGTGCTATTCATTTAGCTGAGAAATACCCGTAACACCTGATCTGGGTTGTGCCAGCGTAGGGATGTCAACAGTATGTTCTTTTGAYGTTTTTACAAAGCTGCCCAGATCTAATACAGGGCATTATGTTAGTACTTGAAAACATTACCTTCGGATACCCAAACAACACTCTTTTTGAAAACCTCTCTTTAAAGATAAAGAGTGGCGATGTTGTGTCTATCTTAGGGCCGTCAGGTTCTGGAAAGACAACACTTTTTAAGCTTATCACAAGCTTAAATAAACCCGCTAAGGGCTACGTCTCAATAGAGAGTGAAAAATGTTTTGCAAGCAAGATCTCTTACATGACGCAAGAGGATCTTCTTCTAGAGCATAAATCTGTCATGGGTAATCTTCTAATGGTCTTTAAAATAAAGAACCCCTTCAAGCTAAAAGGGTTTAAAGAGTATTTCAGAAAGAAGAAACTCTTTAGAGAAAAAGCTTTGATGTTGCTTACTCAAATGGGTCTTCATGGTTATGAGGATTTTTCACCAAGCGCGCTCTCAAAGGGCATGAGACAAAGAGTGTCTCTTGCAAGGGCTCTTCTTTTTGAAAGACCCTATCTTCTTTTAGATGAACCCTTTTCGGGAGTAGATCCCAAAAGAAGAAAGATCTTATTTCAGATCCTTCTGCAGATGAAAAAGAAGTACAACCTAACCATCTTGCAGATCACACACGATATCGTAGATGCAAGAGAGCTCTCAGACCATGTTTATTCCCTTACCGATAAAGCTTTAACAAAAGAGGTGCTCTCATGAAAAAGAAAACGCTTCTTCTCCAAACGCTTGCATTTTTGATTTTTTTAGGATCTTGGCAGCTGCTAAGCCTTGCTTTCCAAGATGTGTCGCTTATTTTTCCAACACCATTTGGTGTAATAAGAAAGCTACTATCTGCACTTCCTCTTTTTTTAGATCATACTCTTGCAACAGGCTTTGAGATGTTTTTTAGCATCCTTATTGCAACGCTACTTGCTTTTCCTCTCTCTCTTCTTATGGGAAGATATCAAATCATGAAAATGCTGCTCCAGCCGTTTTTTATCACCATGCAATGTATTCCTATGTTTACTCTCGCTCCTATTTTTATCGTGTGGTTCGGCTGGTCTCTTTTTGCTGTGATCATCCCAACCACTCTTATGATCCTTTTTCCTCTTGCTACTTGCTTCTACAAAGGTTTTCAGTCTACTGAAAAACCCTACGAGGACTATTTTAGAGTACACGGTATAAGAAGCTCTCTTTATCTTTTTTCTGTAAAACTTCCTTTTGCAAGACCCCATATATTCTCAGGCCTGCGTATTGCATGCGGCATAGCAGGTGTTGGCGCCATTGGAGGGGAGTGGGCAGGTGCTCAAAAGGGTCTCGGTGTCTTTATGCAGATTAGTAGGCGGAATTTTGATTTAGAGTCTGTTTGTGCAAGCATTTTGTGTCTTCTTGTGCTTTCACTAACTTTTTACTACTTTGCAACCCTTTTAGAAACCCTATTTACAAGGAAGCCTCATGAGAAACTTGCTCCTGCTACTATTTAGTGCACTTTTGCTCTTTACGGGATGTTCTTCGCATAAGAAGCCGCAAAAAAAAGTGCGCCTTCTACTTGATTGGTGGGCAAACCCCAATCATATCGCTCTTTATGCAGGGCTGAAGAAAGGGATATTTGAAAAACATGGAATAGATCTTGAAATCATAAACTTGCAAGACCCACCAGATGCTTTGATGTATCTTCTCTCTGGTAATGTAGAGATCTCTCTTTATTACCTTCCTCTTTGCTTAAGAGTTTTCGAAAAAACTAAGAATTTCAGAGTGATCGGAAAACTCATTGATAAGCCTCTATATACTCTCATGGCAAGAGAAGATGCGGGGATATCAAGTTTTCAGGACTTTTCAGGCAAAACAATAGGACATTTTGGAGATACGCTATCAAAAGCTGCTTTTGATGCCTTAGAAAACGATTACAACGTATCCTTCAAGGAGAAGAGAGTCTTGAGCTTTGATCCATCAACTGCTCTATATACAAAAGCTATAGATCTGATTTCAGGAGTTTATTGGAACATTGAAATGTACCAGCTAGAAGAGAACGGCGTAAAAGTAAAATGTTTCAAATGGGAAGATTTTAATTTTCCAAGCTATCCAGAACTTGTCTTTGTAGCTAAAGATGACTTTATAAAAAACAGTCCTAAAATGGTAAAAGCATTCCAAGAAGCTCTTGCGGAGACTATTTCGTTTGCTAAGGCAAACAAAGAAGAAGCCTACCTTCTTTATGAAAGCGCGTTTAATGAGAAAAAACTTCCTTGGGAGAAAAAAGCATGGGAGGTAACAGCGCCTCTTCTTGCACAGGATCAAAAGCTAAACCGTAAAAGACTTACAAACATCTACAGCTGGCTTGCCGAACGTGATCTTTTTAGGGGTTCTTTCGATCCGCAGGAGTTAATCGATACGAGAGCGATTCCTAAGTAACAAATTTGTTATCTGTTGAAGGGTTTTTTCTTGTAGTTGAAACTTTTACAAACTCTCTTAGCAAGATCCTGGATCTCTTGCCATATTGGTAAATTGATTAGGCAGTTAGAACAGGTAGTCTTCTTCTTGTATGCATGGCTGTTTTGGTGAGTTTCATAAGGTCGATATCGTACTGCTCTTCGGTCTCTTTTTCAATCACTGCACCATCCGCTGCAGAAAGATCATCACTAATATTATTTAGAGAAGTACTTTTTGTTTCTTTAATCGCTTCGATCTCTTTTGAGAAAAGCTTCTCAAGGCTTTCTAGCCACTTAGGTTGCTCTATCAGAAATTTTAACACTTTATTTTCATCTTTTAAGGCTTCATCGACGATGTCTCTTGTTTGAGTAAGATGACTGTCCTTTAGAGCGCTGCAGTCATAATAGAGCATGTTACTTGTGTTAATAGGGAGGTCATACTCGTCCTTTAGTTTCATAGGTAGACCCAAATAAACTTCTAATGGATCCACAAATGGAAGAGTAGTAATAATATTCCTTGCAGTCTTCTCTAAAAGGTCCATGACAAACACACCTTTTATTAAAAACTTTACGACATCCATAGGTTTTGATGTATTTACAGAAGCAAGTTTGTTTTGTATGCCCATATGTAGTACTGAAAGTGCGATCCTATCACCACATGTTCTTGAGGCGTCATCTAAGACTCTATAGAAAACTCCTTTGAAACCACTATCCTTAGAAGCAAGATTGAGTATTTCAAGAATCTCGTTAAAAAATTGTGTTCTTCCTTCTGATTGTGCATCAGCAGTTTCGTGTAGTCTGTGAAGCCAACTGTGTAGATCATCCTTTTCTTTATCTAAACGAGAGTCTGTAAGGGCATCAAGTAATGTTTTAACAGTTCCATTTTGCTCCGCCGCAGTGAAAACAGCTTGTAGGCTCTCTAGGGGCGTGTTTGAAAGAGAGGTGCTATTTTCTTCTTCGGCGTTATCATATTCGAATGTAGGTCCACTGTAATCAGGTTGGTTCGTTTGCTCTTCTAGGTTGGTTCGCACTCTCTCAGAGAATCTTGAAATCGTTAAGTAAATGGTACAATCATTTGGTAAATTTGTGATTGCACTAGGGAGGCTAGCCAGGGGAGTCCTATCTAAAAAGAGCCACTCCAAACTAGAGAGATTACAGATAGAGTCTGGAAGAAAGGTTATCTGAGTATCGCGTAAGTCGAGTTCGATCAAAGAATGGAGATCGCCGATAGAGTCAGAAAGAAAGCGTGTCGGAGTATTGTTTAAATCAAGCTCCTCCAAACAAGAGAGGTTGCCGAAAGAGTCTGGAAGAGAGCCTACCCAAGTCTCGCTTAAATCGAGCTTCTTCAAACTAGCGAGATTGCCGATAGAGTCTGGAAGATAGGTTATCTGAGTATCGCTTAAATTGAGGGTTTTTAGGTTGACAAAAGCCGAATGATCAAACACATCAGGTAATGATTCAAGATCGCTATAGTTACTAAAATCCATTGTGTCACATGGATTTTTAATATATTCAAGAATATATGTTTCTACATTTTCTTTTAATTTTGCACCCATATCTGATGCTTCTTTCCAAGCATCAATCTTTTCCTTTAGCTGTGTATATTCTTTCGAGGGAGCAGCACTATTGGGGTTTCTTGAGTTTACCAAGGAATTGTCCCCTTCTCTTAACGGTGTCAAGACTCTCTGAGAGAGTGCGGAGGAATCATCTTGTGACTGGGGGTTGCCTGAGGCTCTTTGCAAATGACGGCTCCTCATACTATCAACCGTCCCCTGCTGCTGTAGGTTGTCACCTTCTTCCGGTAATGCATGTGGTACTTCGAATGTTTCTGCGAGAGATGAACTTTGTAAACTAGTAGGATTAGACATAACGACCTTAATGTTTAATATTATAATAAATATTTTAACATATACAGGCGTTTATTTATATAAAGATATAATTAAAATTTGATTAATCTAGTCTAGAAACAGGTGCGATCCTTATCGTCAGAAACAAAAGGAAGTTGCCATGAGCTACAACCATAAGTGGTTACAGTTATAATCAAGATCTTATGAAATGATATTTCACATTTATTTAGTTCTTTTTTTGATTAAATTTATTTTTTTCACAACCCCTTGGGACTTTGTTGAATAAGTCCCTAGAGAATTAAGCAACACTTTTTCTGTAAAATTTGAGACCTATTTCTCCTAAGTCATTGTTTTACAGAGGTATTCTTTCTTCTCATGTGAGCCGTAGAGTATCAATAAGTTCGTGCACATCTGTTTAGTAGTAGACAGTCTGCAAGTACGATGCTTGCCATGGATTCTACGATGGGTACAGCTCGTATCGTAACACAAGGGTCATGGCGAGAGCCTTCTGGGAGATTAAAAGTGGTTTCTTTTTTATCAACCGTGAGAGTTGGGATCGGTTTTGTAATGGAAGAAGTTGGCTTAAACGCAACGCGTAGCTTAAGAGGCATACCGTTTGAAATACCGCCGAGGGTGCCACCTGAAAAGTTTGTTTTGGTTCTTACGTTTTTTTTGTCATCTAAAATAAAGTGATCGTTGTGCTCAGAACCTCTCATTTTTGATCCTGAAAAACCAGAGCCGAACTCAACACCTTTTGTAGCAGGGAGTGACATCATTGCAAAAGCAAGCTTTGCTTCAAGCTTACCGTAGACAGGGTCTCCAAGACCTGTGGGCAAATCTGATGAAATCAACTCTACAACGCCGCCAAGAGAATCACCTTCCTCTTTTGCAAGCTTTATGAGATCCATCATTTTTGCAGCAGAGTCTTTATCAGGGCAGAAGATAGGGTTGTCGTAGACTTTTTCTCTAAAAGAAAGGGTGTCAGTATCAGGTTTCACATTAGCTTCTATCCCGCCGATCTCTTTGATGTAGGCACATAGGTGGATGTTTGCGCTTGCAAGGAACTTTTTTGCAACGGCTCCTGCAGCGACTCTACAAGCGGTCTCTCTTGCTGAAGATCTTCCACCGCCTCTATAATCAAAGATCCCATACTTCTCAAGGTATGTGAAGTTCGCATGGCCGGGTCTATATACATCCTTTATAGCTTCGTATTTACTAGAGTCTGCATCGTGATTGTAAATAACGATGCAGATAGGTGCTCCTGTAGTTTTACCCTCAAATGTGCCAGAGAGGATTTTTCCTGCGTCTTTTTCTTTCCGGGGCGTTGTGAACTCTGTCTTTCCAGGCTGGCGCAAAAAAAGCTCATTATTAATGTCTTCTTCTGTGATCTCAAGTCCTGCTGGACATCCATCAATGATTACACCAAGAGCTTTTCCGTGGGACTCTCCGAAGGTGGTAATCCTAAAAATATCTCCAAAACTATTTTGCGCCATGATTTATCTCGCGTGTTTGTTTGATTATTTCTTCAAGCTCTTCTAGAACTTCATCGTCTTTTTTGTTGTCTATTTCAACTTCTCGAGCTTGTACCTGTACATATTTTGGTTCTCTGTCTCTATACATCCTCTCAAAGGACTGTTCGGGCTCGTGAGGGTTTAGATAGGAGGGAAGCTCATCAGATAGGATTCTTTTTTCTATCATTTCTTTGCTCGCTTTTAAATAGACAAGGGTACCGATCCTGCCAAGCGCAAGCAGATTGTTTTCATGAAGCACAGCACCACCACCAACAGAGATCACAGCATCTTTCTTATGCTTGATTTCATTGATCACTTTTTGCTCGTATGCTCTAAATGCACTTTCTCCAAGGTCCTGATGGATTTGCCTGCATGTGGTTTTTAAACCTTCTTCTCTAAAGTAAAGATCTTCTATCAGTCGATCAGTGTCGATAAATGTAAAATGCATTCTTTTTGCAAGAAGTCTTCCGTAGTAGGTTTTTCCACACCTTTTAAAACCAAACAAAATAATAATCATGGGATTTGCCTAATGCTCGCATTTAAGTGTTTCATATCTTCGTAGAATGTTGGGAAGGTTTTTTTAACAACATCGACATCAAGAATCGTGCTAGAAGAGCTTGCCCCAAGCGCTGCAACAGAGAGCGAGAGTACGAGTCTATGGTCTTTATGGGTTTCAAGCTTTGCGCCATTTAGTTTAGATTGCTTGATAAGAAGACCGTCAGGTCTTTCTTCGATATCAGCCCCCATCTTTTTAAGTTCTTTTGCAATGCAGTGGATCCTGTCGCACTCTTTCTTGCGGGCGATCTCTCCATTGTAAAGAAGAGTTTCTCCCTCAGCAAAGCAGCCGATAACAGCAAGGATCGTAATCGCATCGATCATAGGATTAAGATCGATCTTCATACCACTTAGCTTATGCGTCTCATTTACTGTGAGTGTTTTCTTGTCATCATCGATTTCTATAGATGCTCCCATCTTTTTGAGGACATCAATCAGATGTTTATCTCCTTGAGAGTCATTCATATCAATTGGGTGTATCGTTACAGATGATTTTGTGACAAGTGCTGCTGCAATAGGATATGCAGCAGAGCTAAAATCACCAGGTACTGTGTAATCAAAACCCTTTATTTTTGAGCCGCCAAAGATCTTATATCTTTTAAATCCGTGATTTTCGTACTTGATGCTAAAGCGATCGAGCCAATCAAGTGTTAGCATCATCCAAGGTGTTTCTCCAGGATTTTTTACATGGATCTCGAACGGCTTTTTTGCAAAAGCTCCCGCTATGAGCAGTGCCGAAATGTATTGAGAATCTTTTGCCTCGAGTGTCGCGGTATTCTTACTTATCGGGCCTTTAATGATTATAGGAGCATGATCGTCATCTCTTGAGGATTTAGCAAAGCATCCGAGCTGCTCAAGTGCCTCAAGAAGAGGTTTAATAGGCCTTTGATGGCGTATTGAATGATCTCCTGTGATAATCGTGTAGCTATCTGAAAGAGCGGCTATAGCTGCTATGAAGCGGTATACGATCCCAGAGTTACCAGAATCGATCACATTTTCGCAGCACTTGATCTGTCCTGCTATGCCCTCTACTCTAATTTTAGACTCTTCTACTTGCACCTTTGCTCCAAAGAGTTTGATGGCATTAAGCATAGCGAGTGTATCAGGAGAGTTTAGATAGTGATGGATCGTTGTTTTCCCCTCAGCAAGTAGAGCAAAAAGAATTGCACGAAGTGTATGGGACTTAGAAGTTGGGATTTTTAACTTCCCGTGAACTTTGCAGGGAGTGATTTCGTAACTTGGCATTATACTTCCTTAAAGAGGGTAAACATCCAATCGAGTGCATTTTCTATAATGGAGTTTTTTACCTCAGTGCAATATTCCCCATCAAATGAGTGGACTTCTCCAAGGGATTTTAATAGAACAAATCTTGGAGTGCAATCTTTAGATTTTTTATCATACTGCATAGCATGCATTATTTTCTTTTTAGTGGTCTTTTTAGAAACCTTTAAAGGGAAGTTATAGGCTCTTGTTAGCGTGACGATCTTTTCAAAAGACTCTTCGGGAAAATTAGCAGCCCTCATGCTGATATACGCTTCTACAAGTACTCCTATAATGACAGCGTGACCATGTGCAAACTCATACTTTTCGCAGACCTCTATTGCATGAGCGATCGTATGGCCAAAGTTGAGAACCCTTCTGTAACCGCTCTCTAGGGTGTCTTTCTCAACAACAGAGATTTTAAGTTGGCAGCTTTGAATAATAAGCTCTTGGATAAATGCGGGGTCTTTCCCAGCCCATTTATCGAGACCGTTCTCAAGAATCTCAAAAACATGAGAATCTAGAGATACAGCGTATTTCATGACCTCTGCAAGGCCGTTTGTCCATTCCTTATCAGGGAGGAAGTTAAGCATTCTAAGGTCCAAGAAGATCATCTCAGGCATATAGATGCTTCCAATGAGATTTTTGCCATATTTCGTATTCACTCCTGTTTTCCCCCCAATAGCAGCGTCTACCATAGCAAGAAGCGAGGTGGGGAATAGGATAAGGGGGATCCCTCTGTTATAGGTGGAGGCAACAAACCCTGCGACATCAGASACAATACCCCCGCCAAGAGCAAGTATAGCCGTATTCTTGCCAAGATGCATCCCGAGCATCTTATGCTGAATTTTTGCGATTGTTTCCTCTGATTTAGCTTTTTCTCCTGTGGGGAAGTCAATGAGCTTTGTATCTATCCCATGGGCAATAAGACGCTTTTTGAGATAGTGACCGAAATGCTTTTTAAGATTCGTATGAGTAACAATGACGATTGTTTTGTCTAA
Source organism: Candidatus Aerophobota bacterium (assembly GCA_002402025.1). Lineage (GTDB taxonomy): Bacteria > Chlamydiota > Chlamydiia > Chlamydiales. The sequence goes on along the minus strand of NVUU01000058.1, from coordinate 1,370 downwards.
ATCCTTGATTTTTTGGTAGAAGGCTTCTTTTGCGAAGAAATCAGGCTCAATTTCGATCNNCGGGTRKGASWCWTYMWRGMKSKRKSYRSRYCWRMKGYSYWWSKSMKWAGSSWYYWYCYMKMWAKRSMSMKWYCTKRKSSAKRKTACTCAATTCATCTTTTTAATACTCGAGGAATAAACAGTAGAAAATTCACAAGTATCCACCCCCGGGAAAAGCCAAAATAGTGAATAAACATTCACTATTTTGGAATCATCGTGAGTATTAATAGAATACTTATTTATTTTATTGAAATTTTATTCTAAATAGTATAAAATTTATTTTATACGCAACCGATGGAGCATGTAAACTTATGAATAATATTACAAAACGAAGGACGGCGATAGCCAAATTGATCTCGCAGGCGAAAGTTGATACACAACACGATCTGATCACCCTACTTAAAAATCAGTTCGGTATAGAAACAAACCAGGCAGTAATCTCAAGAGATTTGAAAGCCTTAAACGTTGTTAAGAAAGCTATCGATGGTAAGAGAGTATTCTCACTGCCAGCAAGAGACGTACACGAAGAGGTACTGAAGCTTGGAGTACAAGATATCCAGAAGAACGAAGCTCTTATCGTAGTTACAGTTCTTGAAGGACTAGCTCCTTTTGTTGGAGATATCATTGATGATTTATCTTTAGAGATCCTTGGAACTCTATCAGGAGAAAACACGATCTTTATTACACCTAAATCGACACACAATATTGATGAAGTGTACAAGCAGATGTGTAAAAAACTATATTTTAACCCTTTTATCTAATGAGATGAAAATGAACATTAAACTGACAATATGTCTCACTGCAAGAACAGTATCAGGCTGGATATTTTCCATGGATGGGGACTCGAGCTGTGATCACTCACTTACGAGGCTATCAGTTGATACAGAGTTCGAAACTAAAGAATTACCACTTAGAGACCCAAATAGCTTTACTTGTTTTGAAATCAATGTTGCAGAAGAGATTTCAAAGCGACTAAAAGCAAAAATGACATTAGTTGCCACTAATTTGAACAAAGTTATCCCTACTATATTTTTTGATGAAGATAATACTCTCTCACCTTTGATGGCCTTAAAGGATCCATTTTCAACAATGAGTAGTCCACGAGTAGGGGATTTTTATTCTAAAGAACCTCTTTCATTATCAAATCATTCAAAACCTATGCAAATAGATGGGAAGTACACAATCCCTCTTGTCTATGATGAAGAGGAAGCACTCCTATTTCCCCGTATTGAAGATTCTAATCAGTATTTTGCAACGCCAATACGGCGTCTACACAGAAGGTGAACGATTAAGCGATCATTTGGACGGCATCAATTTAAACCGGTTAACGG
>NVUU01000057.1 GCA_002402025.1 Candidatus Aerophobota bacterium | reverse complement strand
GGATAAGGCTTTTGAGAAAGCGGACAAACTCAAAGCTTTTTATAGTCACTTATTATCAGATACATCTCCCAACAATTACGTACTAGCGCAAAACACTCACGATTTATTAATCCGATTTATCTCTTCCCTGAATTGGTCTTCTCTAAATAAAAAAGGTAAGTTGTGACTAGATCTGCTTTATTGTTTTGATCCAGAAACTCTACTAATTGTTCCTTTAATGACTCTGTAATGACAGTCTTTGTCATTGGTACCTCAAAAGTGAAAAATTTGCATGCGTAATCTATTGAACGAGAGCGAGATTATCTGATTGTCTTATTAATATTCAAGTTGAAACTGCTAGGAGGGATAGGGGGGCATTACAGAAAGGTGCTACTGAATTTCGAACGAGAAAAATTAAAACCAATTTTTATGTTAAATAGTTTTTGAATCAAAGTTTTTTGTTTTATGTGCGATTAARATGCTTAGTTGATTATTGATGCTTGAAGTGTTATAGTGTCAGAGAAATTCTAACGAATTGATTCACAAATGAAGGAGTCATTTTATGGGCTTAGAGGTTAAAGATCTTCAGATAGAAGGATATGAGAGAGTAGTAGAAGGTATCGATGAATCCTGTGGGTTTCATGCTATTATTGCGATTCATAGCACAATAATGGGCCCAGCTCTTGGTGGCACTAGATTTTATTTATATGAGAGTTTTGACGATGCCCTGACAGACGTTCTTAGACTTTCTAAAGGTATGACGTACAAATCTGTTGTTGCTGGTCTAGGTGTTGGCGGCGGAAAAAGTGTTATTATTACGGATCCAAAAAAGCCTAAATCACCAAAATTATTAAAAACTTTTGCTGAGTTTGTGAGTCAGTTAGAAGGACGATATATTTGTGCTCCCGATTATGGATGTACATCTGAAGATGTAATCGAAATTCGCAAAACAACGAAATATGTTACTTCAGTACCACACGAAAAAGGTAGTGGTGATACAAGCGTGTATACGGCTTGGGGTAATATTATGGGACTTAGAGCAACGCTAAAGAAAATTTTTGGAACTGAATCTTTCAAAGGAAAGACTTTTGCGATACAGGGACTTGGGAATGTTGGATACAAAGTCGCAGAAGCAATCTACTGGGAAGGTGGAGAGCTTATCGTAGCGGATCCTCATGAAGGAGTGACAAAAAAAGCTGCTCTTAGACTTGGTGCAAAAGTTGTTCCACTTGATGAAATTTTGCCATCTCGTTGTGATATATTTATTCCTAGTGCTCTTGGTGGTATTTTAAACTCCAAATCGATCCCTCAGTTAAAATGTAAGGGAGTCGCTGGGTGTGCAAATAACCAGTTGTTACATGATGATGATGCAAAACTCTTGGCACAGAGGGGTATTTTATATGCACCTGATTTTGTGATARGTGGTGGTGGGCTGATTAATGCAACTCAAGAGCTTAACCCAGAAGGGTATGATTGCAAGCCTGCACGTGATATGACAACTCGAATTTATGATACACTTATGACTGTCTATGATATTGCTGAGAAAAATAATACGACAACTCATGAGGCCGCAGTATCTCTTTGTGACTACAGACTGAAACATGAGATAGGCAAGCGCAAAAACGAGCCTTGCTTTCCTGAAATGGCAGGAATCTGCYAGACTTGAAACCATGGACAGTTTGATAGGAATTCTACAGGATATTGCGTCAAAGGCAATCAAGGATGCGTTTGAGGCAAATATCGAAAATATTGCACAATTTCTTCCTGCGGAAGTTACTCAAAGTACGCAAGATAAATTCGGACATTATCAGTGCAACTCTGCTCTAAAGATAGCAAAAGCATTAAAGCAAAATCCAAGAAACGTCGCATCTGAACTTATTGAAAAGCTAAAGTCAATTTCTGAAAAAGATTCTTTTATTGAAGCCATGGAAATTGCGGGTCCAGGGTTCATCAACATTACTCTTACAAAAAACTATATAGCAGAGCAGCTCAACAAGCAGTTGAAAGATCCTCATCTTGGTGTTGCAAAACCGAAGGTCAAGAAAAGGATTATCGTAGAATTTTCATCCCCAAACATCGCTAAAGAGCTTCATGTAGGTCATTTGCGTTCAACGATTATAGGGGAGTCGCTCGCAAGGCTGTTTGAGTTCCTTGGTCATGATGTTGTCAGATTGAATCATGTGGGAGATTGGGGAACACAATTTGGGATGCTCATAGCATTTCTAAAAATGCATCAAAAAGATGTGCTTTCTGGCAAAAAAATACCAGAGCTTAGCGATCTTATGAGCTGGTATAAAGAATCTAAAAAACTTTTCGATGCCGATGCGGATTTTAAAAAGACTGCACAGCTTGAAGTTATAGATCTGCAGGCAAAAAACGAAGAAAGCCTCCATGCTTGGAGCCGTATATGCGATATTTCAAGAGAGGCATTTAAGGAAATATACAAACTACTTGATGTGACAATCACAGAAAGAGGTGAATCTTTTTATAATGCAAAACTCAAGGGTGTTGTTGAAGATTTAGAGAAGAAAAAGCTTATTGTCGAAGATCAGGGAGCAAAGTGCATATTCCTTGATGGCTTTGTTGGTAAAGACAAAAAGCCTCTCCCCATGATTATCCAGAAATCTGATGGAGGGTTTAACTACTCAACAACAGACATGGCGGCACTTATCCATAGAGTAGAAGAAGAAAAGGCAGACCGTGTGATTTATGTTGTGGACTCTGGACAGTCTCTTCATTTCCAAATGATTTTCAAAGCCGCGGAAAAAGCCGGTTATTTTGATCCCCAAAAGATGCAACTCAATCACGTAGCGTTTGGGGTAGTACTTGGTTCTGATGGCAAGAAATTCAAAACAAGATCTGGTGAGACCGAAAAATTAATAGATCTAATATCGACTGCTGTTTCGAAGGCAAAAGAGTTGTTAAAAGATAAACTTACAGGCGTTTCTGAGGAAGAGCTTGATAACAGTGCTGAAATACTCGGGATCGATGCGATTAAATATGCAGATCTCTCTTGTCATAGATTAAAAGACTATGTCTTTAGTTATGATCGTATGCTGAAGTTCGAAGGCAATACAGCGGCCTTTCTTTTATATGCTTATGTACGCATCCAAAGTATTAAGAAGAAAATCGGCAAAAATTTAGATACGCTGATGAAATCGGCAAAAATTTCTCTTTCTCATCCGACAGAACTTGCTTTAGGTTTGCATCTTTGTAGGTTTGAAGAATCTCTCATGCAGATCGATAGAGAGCTGTTGCCAAACAGACTTTCTGATTATCTTTTTCAACTCGCTGAAAAATTCCATGCATTCTTTAGAGATTGCAGAGTAGAAGGAGTTCCTGAAGAAGACTCTAGACTGCTTCTTTGCGAACTTACAGCAAGAATTCTAAAGACAGGTCTTCATATCCTTGGGCTCAAAACACTAGATCGTATGTAACGGTGTTTTAGACTTTTCGTTAGGTATTTCTTGGATATAGGTAGGTACAGCGTACCCTGGCAATTCTTCTCTTAGTTTTTTAACAAGCTTGATCCCTTCTTTAACCTCTACATCAAAATGCGCAGCACCGCTTACAGGATCCAGCTGATTAAGGTAATAGGGTGTAACGCCAGTTACGATGAGCTTTTTACAAAGTTCATAAAGGGTATCAAAATCATCATTTACGCCTTTAAGAAGAACTGAGTGATTCAGCATAGTAACGCCTAGTTTTTGCACGCTTTTTAAAGCGTTACAGACATCCTCATCAATTTCTTTTGGATGATTGATGTGAGTCACAAAGACAACTTGAAGAGAGGTCTTTTCTAGCATGCTTAAAAAGGAAGAGCAGATACGCTCTGGGATACCGATGGGAAATCTCGTATGGAACCTCAGAAGTTTAACGTGGGGGATTTCTTCCAAGCGGTGAATGAGATACTGCAACTTATCGTCTGATAGAGAAAGTGGATCTCCTCCGCTTAGAATTACTTCAATAATGGAAGGATCTTCTTTGATAACACCAAGTTCGTTCTCAAATCTTTTGTTAGAAGAAGTTTCGTATGGATAATTTTGTCTGAAGCAAAATCTGCAATTCATAGCGCAGGCAGATGTTGTGATAAACAAAACACGTGAATTGTATTTCTGCAGGAGTTTGGGTGTTTTTTGAAAATTTTCGTCACATACGGGGCTTTTTACAAAACCCTTGGCAATATCATGTTCGCGATCAAGCGGAACAAATTGTTGGAATATTGGGTCTGTTAAAGAATTCTTTTGGATTTTTGCAGCAAGTCTTCTTGGAAGATTTAGTGGAAAATCTTTCCTTTGGGTAAGAAACTGTCTTTTTTTAGGGGAGAGATTTAAAAAATCTGCAAGTTCCTCAAGATCGGTAAAGTTTGTTTTTAGGATTTTTTTCCAAAGGGCAGTGACGTTTTTTTTAAGTGCTATTTGCATAAGTGTTTAAGTGTCTCAAGTAAAACAAGCTATTTTAGAGAGAGTAGATTACTCTTTCAAGAGGATTTTTAATTGGTCCGATCTGTGAGATTGTTTGTTTATACAATCCTTACAGGGTGTTTTTGATGAGCATAAGTTCTTCTAGTGTTTCTTGTGCTTTTTTAGAAGAGGTTGTCTTCCTTTGGATGTCAGCTCCTAAGGAGGCGAGCTTTTTATCGATTTGCTCATAGCCTCTATCTAAATAGTAGAGATTGTGGATTTCGCTAGTATCTTCTGCTATTAATGCCGCAAGTACATAAGCATATCCTGCTCTAAGATCAGGGATTTTAATCTTTCTGCCAGAAAGTTTCGTGGGGCCCTTGATCACAGCGCTGTGATAGTGGTTCTGCGCGTTGAATCTGCAAGACCGTCCCCCAAGACACTCTTTAAAGAGTTCCGCATCGGCTCCCATTTCTTTGAGAGTCTCTAAGTATCCAAAGCGATTTTCATAGACAGTTTCGTGGATAACAGAGGCTCCTTTTGCCTGTGTAAGCAGAGTTACAAAAGGTTGTTGCCAGTCAGTTAAAAATCCAGGATGCACATCCGTTTCAATATGCACTCCTGCTTTAAGGGGGCCTTTGTAATAAAATTCGATTCCATTTTTTTTCACATCAAAACCGCCGCCGATCTCTCGAAGTTTATTAAGAAAAATAATCATGTGGTCTTGTCTTGCACCTTCCACAAAGACCCTGCCTTTTGTGCCTATGCCAGCCATGGCAAGGGAAGCTGCTTCAATGCGGTCTGTCAAAACGTGGTGTTCAACTTCATAAAAGGTTTTTGTTTCTTCAATAACAATGGTTCTGTTGCTGTCTACGTGAATATTGACACCGAGTTTCTGCAGAAATAAGATGAGATCGATGATTTCAGGTTCGACTGCAGCGTTCTGGATAACAGTTTTCCCTTTAGCTCTGCAAGCTGCAAGCATAGTATTTTCTGTTGCTCCAACAGAAGGGTAGTCTAGTCTTATATGAGCTCCTGTAAGACCATGATGAGCACAAGCTATGTAGGCTCCTTCTTTTTTCATCTTACGGAATTCAACAGAGGCTCCGAGTTTTTCAAGAGCTGCTATGTGGAAGTTAACGGGTCTTTTTCCGATATTGCAGCCGCCTTGCGCAGGAACGATAATATCTTCATTCGTTCTCCCAAGAAGAGCGCCGATCATAAGGATGGGGATCCTGTTTCTCCCAGAAAGTCTTTGCGGAACGTAGCAGGATTTCAGTTCTTTTGTTTGCACTTCCATAGTAGCAAGAGTTTTGTCCCAAAAAACTTCCATGCCGATTTCTTGGCAGAGTTCAACGGTAACTTCTACTTCAATGATGTTTGGAACATTATGGAAGACACATTTTTTATCGGATAAAAGAGAGGCCACAAGCATTTTTGTGATGGCATTTTTTGCGCCGGATGCTTTTACGGATCCTTCTAGAGGATTACCGCCTTTAATTTGTAAAAATTCCACGAACGTGCCTTTGATTTGTGACCCGAATATTACTTAAATAAGTATTAAATGTGGAAAAGAACTTCAGTTGAAAATATAGTAATTTCCCTATGCAATTTACTATTTGCATGTTATGAAATATGCAATTTTATAAAAAAATGAAGAGGGCAAAATGAGGCGTTATAAAACGGGAATCGGGCAGGATTCGCATCGCTTTTTAGAAAAAAAGACAGATAAGAAGTGTACGATAGCGGCATTAACATTTGATGATGCGCCAGGACTTTCTGCAGACTCTGATGGCGACGTTGTTCTTCATGCAATATGTAACGCGATAACAAGTGTTTCACATGTTCCCATCCTTGGCAAAGTGGCAATAGAGCTTTGTAGAGATAAAGGGATTACAAATAGTACTGTATATCTTGAAAAAGCACTGGAAACTCTAGGCTCTCATAAAATAGAACATGTAGCTCTTACTATCGAGGCCAAAAGGCCAAAACTTCAAAAGAGATCTGATGAAATGCGCAAAAGGATTGCATCTCTTATGGGACTTGAAATAGATCAGGTTGGGATGACATTTACATCAGGAGATGAACTTTCAGACTTTGGAAGGGGAGAAGGACTTATGTGCTTTTGTGTGGTTACTGTTTATCAAGAAGATCAATAAACATCTGCCTGGTAACGTCTTTCTTTACGCAGGGCAAGAAGGACTTCTTTTGCCTCTTTTTCAGAAAGTTTGTTTTCTTTTTGAAGGATGTGCAAGAGTGTTTGATTGACATCCTTTGCCATGAACCTTGCATCTCCACAAACATAGATATAAGCACCTTCGTTGATCCATTGAATGATCTCTTTTGAGTGCTTAAGCATAAGGTGTTGAACGTAGAACTTTTCCTTTTGATCTCTTGAAAAAGCAGTATCAATTCGTAGGAGACCTTTTTCTACGTAAGAGTTGAATTCTTCTTCGTAGTAGTAATCGGATGCTCTGTGTCTCTCTCCAAAAAACAGCCAGTTATTTGTTTTCTCTTTAAGAGAGACTCTTTTCTGGATAAAGGATCTAAAGGCTGCAACTCCTGTGCCGGGCCCAATCATGATGATCGGAGTATTTGGATCCTTTGTCAGGAAAAAATTATGATTTGATTGAAAGTACAGAGGGATTTGACATTCATTTTCGATGGTCTGGTAGCATAAAAAATCTGAGCCTATTCCTTCTCGTAGCTCGTCTTGTGTTTCATAGGAGAAGGTAGCAACAAGNATGTGCACTTCATCGGGATGCAGCTTCTGCGATGAGGCTACTGAATAAAACCTTGGAAGTTGTGGTGATAGCGTATTGCAGAAGATTTCAGGGTCGAGGTTTCTTATATTAAAATATTTGAGACAAGTCGTGATATCATGTTCATTTACAAACACTTTTCTTTGTGCCTTATTTTCATCCTTTATCAGTTCTTCAAGCTCTAGGTTTTTACACTCTTTTGCAAGAAATTTTAAAAGCTTAGGGGTGACTTTCAAGAGATTCGCATGCTTTGTGATAAATTCCTCAAGAAGATAACCTGTGCCTGTTCTTTCGTGGTGGATCTTAGTGCTGCTTTGTCCTGCAAGATATATAAGAGTTTCGGTTACAAAATTTTTTGGGTTTTTTGGCAAAATAGCTACAGCGTCTCCTTCTTCGAAGGAGATCCCGGATCCTTTTAAGTTGAGTTCAATGTGAAACGTCTTCTTTGTAGAAGAAGGTGTGTTTAATAGAACTCTTTTTTTTATACGAGCAAAGAAAGGGAAGCTATGGCTGTATGCTGGCTTCTTTTTACTTTTTGCCGTTTTGTTGTAAATAATCGTGGACATGATGCACTATATTTTATTACAAAAGTAAGTAGGTTATCTATAAAATGTTAAGGAGAAATCCATGAGGATCAGCCTTTTATTGGCTGTTATTGTACTCTTCTGCACATCGTGTGTGGAAAGAGCTTACGTGCCTCATTATATTCTTACGGATTCTCCTGAATCCAAGGAAGAAATTGAAAAACATTCAGATAGAAGTAATCCAAATAGACGTTCTTTCAAACTTCCTAAGTAGTTAGAGCAGCTTCTTCTTTTTTAANTCATTTCGCTGCAGTCTTTTTTATCCCACATCTTCTTAAGCGATGACATTTTCTTATTAGAGATGCCACCTAAAAATGAAATAGCATCAAGAAGTCTTGCTCTTGTACGATCTTTCCCAAGGATTTCAACAGAATCAAATAGCGGTGGACCTTGGTGTTTCCCGGTAATTGCTGCAAAAAGAATTTTCATCACAATATTTTTATGATTCACGTTGAAAATCTCAGCACAAACTCTTGATGCGTCTTCAATGCCTTCTTTCCCCCAGTTATTATCAACTTCCATATGCCAAATAAGACCTTGAAGAATCATAGCGGAAGATTCTGGAGTTACTTTTTTTGGGCAAAGCAGTTTGCTTGTGTGTGGGATGTTATTAATAAAGAAAAACTGGCAAAGATCCATAAAATCGCCAAAATTCTTGATCCTTGTATGGCAAAGAGGCATCAGCTTTTTCATGTAAGTATCATTCATGCTCCAGGCTTTGATGCGATCCCAAAGATTTTCTTCTGAGACTGTATTGATCAGGTACTGTTGGTTAATCCAGTCTAATTTTTTTACGTCAAAGAAAGCTCCAGATAGGCCGATTCGATTTGGATCAAATTCCCTTATGATCTCATCGAGATTGTAGATCTCTTTATCTTCTGCCATGCTATATCCCATAAGAGTCATGAAATTCACAAAAGCCTCTTTTAGATAGCCGCAGTCTCTATAGTAGAAGATCGATGTCGGATTCTTTCTTTTAGATAGTTTTTTTCCATCTGGCCCAAGTAGCAGTGGCAAATGCATGAAGGTAGGTTTTTCAAACCCAAAGGCTTCATATAGGTAAATATGCTTTGGTGTTGAGCTAATCCATTCATCTCCACGTATGACATGTGAAATTTGCATAAGATGATCATCAACAACGTTTGCAAGGTGATAGGTGGGGAAGCCGTCTGACTTAAGAAGGATTTGATCATCGATATCTGCCCAAGGGCAGGAGATGATGCCTTTTGTAGCGTCTTCGTATTCACATGTTCCCGTTAGTGGAACTTTAAGTCTTACGACGTAAGGAATGCCTTCTTTTTCTTTTTTTTCGATTTCATCAGCACTGAGATTGCGATATCTCCTATCGTAGCCAGTACGAGTGCCGAGTTTCCTGCTCACTTCCCGCATCTCTTGTAACTCTTCAGGAGTTGCAAAACATTTGTAAGCTTTGTCATTATTTAGAAGCTTTTGGCAATATTCTCTGTAGATTTCAGTTCTCTCAGACTGTCTATATGGGCCGAATTCACCGCCGATATCTGGACCTTCGTCCCATTTGATACCGCACCATTTAAGTGCATCAAAAATATTCCTTTCATACTCTGGTTTCGATCTTGTTCGATCTGTATCTTCTATACGAAGGATAAAAGATCCTTTAAAGTGTCTTGCAAAGATTAAGTTGAAAAGAGCCATATAGGCTGTTCCTACATGGGGATCTCCTGTAGGAGAGGGGGCTATTCTAACGCGCACCTTACTCATGATTTAAGTCCTTTCTCGATTGAAAACTACATAAAAATTGAGACTATTGTTTCTCAAAAATCGTTAGATTTCAAGGGAGAAATGAATAAAAGGACCTTTTTTGCTTATCTTGCAGAAACGGCTTCGCTCTCCTGATAGGAAGTACTCTCCTTTATAAGGAAAATCATATCCTTCATGATGGCATAGGCTTCTTCGAGCTGGATATCATTCTGCCCAAAAGACTCCATAGTTTCTATAGAAGGCTCTGATTTCTTAATTTCTATAAGAAAATTTTGAAAATTACTGTTAGTAGCGAGCCTCTTCTCCGAATTTACCATGAGATTTGGAAGGTATGTGTTATAGAAAGTCAGTTTTGGTTGTAGGTTGTTTTTATACAGCCTTTTCATCTTTCCTCTATGAAGAGGGTGGACATCTGTGAGATCATCATCAAAGTTCTCAGAAATCTGGTCAGGATCTAGAGGGAACTTCGCAAAAGACTCTCCGATGTCTAGCTCAGATAGGATCCCGGGAACAACGATGTCGGCCTTTGCTCCGTGGAGCTGAGGGCTTTTTCCTGATACTGTGTAATAGATGCCTCTTGTGACTTTGTACTCACCCTGGGGATTGATCTTGTTTAGGTTCGCAGACTCTAGAGTAAAGGATTGGTAGGATCCTTTACCGTAGGTGTGTTCATCTCCGATGATGATAGCTCTTCCATAATCTTGCAAGGCTTGGGCTACGATCTCGGCGGCTGATGCGCTCGCTCTATTTGTAAGAACAAAGAGAGGGCCGCTATAGGTGATACTTCCGTCAAAATTTCTTAAATGTTGAACTTTTCCTGCACTGTCCTTGATTGATGCGACGATGCCCTTAGAAATAAAGAGGCCCGTTACAGAGACAGCCTGAGGAAGGATGCCACCTGCGTTGTTACGTAGATCTAGGATAATTCCAAGAAGTTTGTTTTCTTTTTGGATCTTCTCGATGGCTTCTTTGATGTCTTTTGTAGAAGAACTATTGGGATCTTGGTAAAAGGAAAACAGATGGATGTGCGCGATAACACCTTCTCCATAGGGCTCGAGGTTTGTCTCGAATCTTGTCTCTTTTAGCACGATTTCATCTCTTACAATGTCTACACCGACTTTTTCTTGATGCTTATCACCACCTTCTTCTTGGTGCTCTCTTAGGAGAGTTAGGTGGACTTTGCTCCCTCGTGGTCCTCTGATGAGATCGACGGCYTCTATAATATCAAGACCAACGACAACCTCATCATTCACGGCGATGATTCGATCACCAGGCTTTATTTTATTGCTGAGCAAAGCAGGGCCGCCGTCAAGAAGTCTTACTATAGTAAACCCATTGAGATCATCCCTTAGCTGAGCGCCTATGCCAAAGAGTCTTTGCTGAACTTGGATCATAAACTGGTTTGCTTCGGCAGGTGTGAAATAAGAGGTATGTGCGTCTAAAGAAGCTGTAATTGATTTAAGAACAAAGCTTAAGATTTGTTTTTGGCGATCTTTTTTATTGCTGGCATTAATTTCAGACTCTCGATTATTCCTTCTTTTTGCGATTTTTTGAAGGAATTGATCTTGGATTTCTTCGTCATTGAGGGTTTCCGCGGCTTCTAGCTGGAGGCTTCGGAGCTGAATAATACGGTCTTTTAGCTCATCCGGGCTTTTTGCCCAAGTGAGATCCCTAAATTCTGTAACTGAGATCTTCTCAGCGAGCGTAGCTTTAGCGGTCCTTTTCTCCAGATCTGAGCGCCTTTTAATAGCGGAGATCATGAGATCATAGATTTTCTCGTATTGAGAGAAGGATTCGTTCTGGAAATCCTGTTGCATTTGATTCAGAGTCTGCTCAGAGGGGTCGATCCACTTAACTATCTCATTTTCAATGAAATACGTCTTTGTTGAATCGAGTTCATCAAAGAAATTTACTAAAGATCTTTTCAGAATTTCATGATTTAGGGTTTTATAGGTGACATGAGCTTTAAGGATTTCCTCGATTTTGCGCTTGGTTTCCTTATTAGATAGCTCAGGGGGCTTAGATTCAAGTACGCAAGTAGCTATTATTAAGAGATTTAGGATCAGAATCCGGAGTATCATTATAGCCTCACCGCTTGTCATGTTTTCGTATCTTAAGGCATATCAAATGTTTAAATCTATTGAAATCAAAATTTACGAAAAGTGGAAAAAACCTGGCAAAAAGGGGGTGTTTTACTGTATTCTATGGGATCTGATAAAATTCTGAGGAAAAAAAATAAATCTTCCTCTATTTCGTTGATTTCAATTCAAATTTATGTAATAATTACTTATTCAAAACGAATTAATGTTTAAGAATTTACGCAATACGCGGAAGTTTTAATTAATTCTGAGAAAGTTACTATTATTAAAACCCAATAAAGACCCCTATAATTTAGGGAGTTAGGAGGACAAARACAATGTCATTCGACGGTCATAGAGCAGATGAATGTGAAGTAACAGTCATCGATGACGCGCCTAAGAAAAAGGTAGTCTCGATTACTGAAGCTGCTAAGATCAACAACGTGACTCGTCAAGCGATCTATGTTGCAATTAAGC
>NVUU01000056.1 GCA_002402025.1 Candidatus Aerophobota bacterium | reverse complement strand
AATAGATATGTTAAAACCAAAGGATTCGATAATATTGGTGATTTTGTATCAAACTATCAACCACAGAAGGCAAAAAGAATTCTGTTTTTAGCTCTTGAGAATTCTCTTCTAAGAACACATTAAATTCTGTTTCTAAATGATCAAGATGAATGAAACCGTGCACGGAGTCGAAGATTTTCTTTCCACCATACTGCATATATTGGACCTCTAATTACTTATTATTAGTTGACTATAAACGATGAGCTACTTTAGAGCACAACCATTCTCTAAAATATTTACTATAACCAATTGAAATTAGATGACAATGCAAATAAATTTGTTTAACAACTTTGAGAGTTTATTCGTTTTGCAATCCTGAAACTGAATAAGAAAAGCAAACGAATGTCTTTTCTTTCTAAGCCAATCAATATAAATTAAACATAATTAACGCTATAGCATATGGGAAGTAGTAACAGTTAGGTTTGTTTATGCACATCGCGTAGGCATTGTAAAAGCTATCCCAAGTAGAAAATTCGCATCAAACAATTTGATTCCTTTCAAGTAACCTTTTAAGAAGCGTTAGAGTTTCTTCTGTTGCTCCTGTTTTCTCTAATGTCTCTTTGGGAGGCCTTGGCTTGCTTTCTGCTTTATAGTTTGTACTTACTTCGACAAATTCTGCCTTTCTCTGAAGCTCTTTAATACTTTTTGCACCAGCATATGTTAGACCAGAGCGTATTCTTCCAAGAAGGTTATCAATAAGATCAGAAGCGCTTCCTGTTACATTTGCCCAGAAATCAATCCCTTCAGCGACTGTATTTTGTTTAAGACCTCCGTAATACTCCTTTTGGAAGTCAGAAGAAGCCTGCCCTCTAAATTTAGCTTCTAAGCCTGTTGGTGAAGTTTTGGATTCTCTTTTTGGAGCAGCGCTCTCTTTTGTAAGAGCAAAAAGCTTACCGATCATAACGGAGCTTGCTCCTGCTGCAAGAGCGAGAACAACGTCACGGCTGTTACGTATCCCGCCATCAGCAATTAAAGGCACTCTGAGCTTTTCAGCAATTTTTGCGCACTCATAAATGGCACTAAATTGCGGCATTCCAAATCCTGTCACAATACGCGTTGTACAAGCAGCTCCAGGGCCAATACCCACTTTAACACCGTCTGCACCAGCATTTACAAGATCATGGTAGGCCATAGCGGTGCAAACATTACCAGCAATGATTTCTCTATCTGGATGGGATTTTTTGAGTGATTCAATAAAATGGATCATCATCTCAGAATGTCCGTGAGCAACATCGATGCATACGCCTTTTGCTCCGGCATCTAAAAGCTCCCTTGTATGCTGTACTTTTTCTTTTCCAATGCCGCAAGAAACAAATATCTTGTCTTCCCATCTTTTGATCCACTTCTTTTGTGTTTCAAGATCGATAAATCTATGGAATATAGGTATGGATCCTTCTTTTAAAAGAACTTCTGCAAGCTCTTCAGAAATCGTTGAGTCCATGTTTGCGCAAAGAAGAGGGATTTCAATTTTTGAATTTTTAGTAAGCCAGGAATCGAGTTTTGGTACGGTTCTCGAAGGTACGTTGTTATACTGAGGAATTAGTGCGACATCATCGAATGTATAAGCTTTTCTCATTTGATTACCCTTTGTAAGAATCCGAGAAAGTTATCACAAAAATCATCATGAAAGTCAAAAAGAAAATGGCAGGGTTTGACATCAATCATGTAATMKWRKWKAATTCTTCTAAAAAGTATTTGTATATCAATGATAAGCGCAATAGTTCTCACAAAAAACAGTTCTAAAACACTTGGAGAAACCTTGCGTTCTCTAAGAAATTTTGATGATGTTGTTGTTTTAGACACGGGATCCTCTGATTCCACAATAGAGATTGCTAAATCCTTCCCTAATGTCACTCTGCATCATCATAGTTTTTCAGGGTTTGGTCATTTAAGGAATCTTGCTTCGAACTATACAAAAAATGAATGGGTGCTCTCTTTAGATAGTGATGAAGTACTTACAGATGAGGCTTTTGAAGAGATCAAATCAAAAAAGCTTGAAGATACAAAAGTGTATTCATTTCCATTTGATAACTATTTCAACAATAAACATATCAAWTGGTGCGGCTGGTACCCAGATAGGCATGTAAGGCTATTTAATAAAACCTCTACAAGCTTTTCACCGGACTTTGTTCACGAGAGAGTTTTAGACGAAGATATGCAAGAGGAAAGTCTTKTGTTTTCAATTAAGCACTATTCTTACGGGTGCGTATCAGACTTTTTAGAAAAGATGCAAAGGTATTCTACTTTGTTTGCCCAGCAGAATAAGTACAAAAAAAGATCTTCCATTGGAAAAGCTCTTTTACATAGCCATTTTGCTTTTTTTAAATCCTATTTTCTTAAAAGAGGCTTTCTTGGAGGAAAGGAAGGGTTTATTATTTCTATGTACAATGCTCAAACGGCCTATTACAAATACCTAAAGCTCTGGGAAGCAAATCAAGAAGCAACATGCTCATAACTCTACTTTATCACAGGGCCTTTGAATGCCCCTACGGAAATACATTAGATTCACTCGAGAAACATTTTATTTACCTGAAGAAGCACGCAAATATTGTGCTGCCATTTGAAGAATTAAAGAAACATGCTTTAAATGTATGTATAAGTTTTGATGATGCGACCTTCGACTTTTATGAATATGTCTATCCCCTCTTGAAAAAGCATCAGATAAAGGCGCTGCTATCTGTTCCAACGGGTTTTATCTCAGCTTCGGAAACAATCACCCCAGAAACCAGAATATCAGAGCTTAAGAGGTTCCCTAACAATTCTACAAATGCCAGCTGCTACTGCTCTTTTTCAGAGATTGCTGAAATGAGCACATCGGGATTTGTAGATATCGCCTCTCATGGCGTTGATCACGTAAATCTTACAAGCAAGGGAATAGACCTTGAAAAAGAGATCAGAAACTCTAAAGAAACCTTAGAATCTGCTCTCAACAAAAAAATCGAATGTTTTGTCTATCCTTATGGAAGGTTCAATAAACAGATCCATGAGATCGTAAAGAAGTACTACAAGCTTGGTATGCGCATTGGCAATGGAGTCAATTTTTCTTGGGATTCTTCCTTGCATTTCAGAATCAATGCCGATGGTATTAAAAAAGTAGCCTCTCTTTTGGGAGCAAGAAGACGAGTCTTAGGAGGTCTAAAATCAATAAAAAGATTTTATTACTAAATAATTATTGTTTTTATTACTTGCAGTCTATAACAAACTACCTGTAATTAATTCCGCAATCAATGTTTCTAATGGAATTAATGAAAGAACAAACAACGTTGCCCTAAAAGCTCTTAGTTGGTCTGTGGTTTTAGGTGCTACAGGTGCTGCCGCTGGAGCTGCGTGTTACGGGGCCCATCGCTCTTTATGCTGGGGGGTTCTACTCTTAGTGGGTCTTTGCAGGATATATGGCCGCTGGAGCAGGGATTCATGCAGCTGTCTATGCAGGAGCAAAAGCTATAAAGGGGCCGTTGAGAGCTGGAAATTACAGTCTACCTAGAGATTAGTGAAAATTTTGGAAAGTAAAGAAGTCCCAATACGAGATCTAGTTTTGCAAAAAACCGTATGATCTGGGGTTTTATCCTTGAGTTCAAAGCCGCAAAAAAACTTTGCGGCATTATTTTCCTGGATAAATGCTTCAACTTCCCTGTCACTAAGATTTTCCATGAACTGTAAAAGAAGACATTTAAACAACTTTAACAATCCATACCCTTTAAAGGGGTTGCCTTTGTCCAATTTTTTGAATTGTTTGTTTTGCAAATTTAAATGACCAAATAGAAAGAAATTTGCGATAGTTATGGTCTGGGCTAACAAGTTCATCTAAGCAAATCATTTCGTATTGGTACATAAAACACCTCATTTTTTCAAAAGAGATATTTTTAAGAAAGTGTGGGATTAATCGCTAGCTCGCAACAGTCCCATTATCTCAGACTTGATTTTAGAGTCTGTTTTATTAGGGCTTGTTTTTCCAATGTGCTTGGAAATAAGGCCCTCAGCGCCTTCTATCCGATATCTTTTCGAACCCTTTTTATCTGTCTTAGCGAGAGACTAAGCTCTTCTCCTGCCTCTCGCAAAATCAAATTTTTTTATCTACTTGTTACATAATACCAAGTCTTCGGGCTTCTCTTATACTCATTCTTCTCTCCATTTATGCCCCCTGCTTATTTTTTCAAAGGGTGACATAATAACATTGGCGAGAAGGTGACAAAATAACATTGCCCCCTCACTTGAAAAAGGAATCTTGAAGAAAATAAATTGGAACTCTATAATCTTCATCTTACCTTAAAGACGCGGGTGTAGCTCAGTGGTAGAGCATCACGTTGCCAACGTGAGGGTCGTGAGTTCGAATCTCTTCACCCGCTTTTTATCTTTCTTGTCAATTCAAGGGCCAATATGGAAAACCAAAAGACTTCAGAACAAACTTTAAAAAACGAAATGATCGAACTTCAAGTAGAGCGTAAGCCCAACTGCCTTGTTGAATTTGCTGTAAAAGCCACTCCTTCTCTCGTGAAAGACTCTCAGAAGCAAGCGATCAAATCTGTTGCTAAAGAAACAACTGTTCCAGGATTTAGAAAAGGCAAAGCTCCCGACAACCTTATCCTAAAGAATTTTGCAAAAGCCGTGGATGAAAGATGGCAAAAGTCCATAGCAGAACTCGCATTCAAAGAATGCGAAAAGCTTGCAAAGATTCCCCTTCTTAACAACGAAGCGCGTATTTCATTTGATATGAAATCTTTTGATCTTAAAGCTGGAGCAGAATTAACGTTCAATTTTGAAGCAGAGCCAGATGTGCCAAAGGTCAAACTTTCTGATTTCAAAATTGATAAAGTTAAAGATGAAGGTGTCACTCAAGAAAAGATCGAAGAAACGATAAAAAGAATTAGACTTTTCTTCTCTACTTGGAAGCAAGTGAGTGATCGTCCAGTCCAAAATACAGATTTTATTATCGTGGACATTGATCTTGTTGATGATGAAAATCCTCAAAAAGCCTTTTCTAATACCCGTTTAGAAGTAAACGAAAAAGGAATGGCACAATGGATGTACAAAATTGTACTTGGGATGAAGACTGGGGAAGAAAAAGAAGGGATAAGCGAACCTGATAGCGATGCTTCTGAAGAAGACAAAAACCTTTTCAAACCGAAAAAAGTAAAGATTACACTCAAAACTATCGAAGAGCCTGTACTTCCTGCTGTAGATGACGACCTTGCAAAAAAAGTTGGTGTAGACACCGCTGATGAAATGAAAACAAGACTGAAATCTCTTTTAAAGAAGCAGTCTGAAGAAGCAACACAGAAAGAATACCGAGAACAAATCAGCAAGCAATTCTTAGAAAAACTCACCTTTGAGCTTCCTGAAAGTCTTATGCAAAGAGAAGTTCAATTTAGAACCTCCCAGAATATGAGCGATGCGTCTTACAAGAAATACTATGACAATCTTTCAGCAGATGAAAAAAAAGAAGAAGCTCTAAAACTAAACACTCAGGCAGAAGAAGCTCTTAGACTCTTCTATATCTGCAAACAAGTTTCTCAAGACTATAAAATTGATATCACCTCAAATGATCTCGATCATAATGTAACAACAACACTTGATGCGATGTTTGCTGATAGAGATCTACTAAATCCAAATAAGACAGACCAGCAAAAAGCTCTCCTCATGTCAAGAATGCTCCTTTCTAAATCACAAGATTTTATTATAGAAAAACTTCTTGAGGAAAAAAAGACACCAAAAAAAGAAACAGACAGCTAATTTTTCTTGACCCCTCAAAGCTTTAAATAATATAAAGCAGAGCTTGAAGAGTTATTGTAAAAAAGGAAATACCCGATGCAACAYAWRMRTGAYGARTTNARKSCCTAKAKSMNNCYAMNTSSTAYYNTTAYKKWGYMGAMGRCNCAGRNNGKGGAGARMSWKNTATGNACATCTATTCAAGGCTTCTGAAAGACCGTATTGTCTTTATTGGCTCTGAAATCAACGACCAGGTTGCAAATGCGATCATCGCTCAACTTATTTTCCTAAGAGCTGAAGATCCAAAGAAAGAGGTGAGTATCTATCWTCACTCTCCCGGGGGAATTATTTCTTCAGGTCTCGCAATCTACGATACGATGCAGTATCTTGGCTGTGATATTAGCACTTATTGCATCGGCCTTTGTGCTTCGATGGCAGCTTTGCTTCTGTCCGCAGGCACTAAAGGTAAGCGCCTTGCATTACCTCACAGCAGAATAATGATCCACCAGCCAAGCGCTGGCGTAACTGGATCTTCTGCGGATAKCAATCTGCAAGCAAAAGAAATACTTACACAAAAGAAAATGTGCGCTCAAATCCTTGCAGATCATACAAACCAATCTCTAGAAAAAATTTTAAAAGACTCCGAAAGAGACTTCTATATGTCTCCTGAAGAGGCTAAAAGTTATGGACTTATTGATAGAGTACTCGAATCTGCTGCCACTGGAAAATCAAAAAAATAGCATGCAGCTCTTTCCTAAAAAAGACTTTTAGGACACAATAGACTTATACATTGATATAAAAAAGGCCGAGATCTAATGGCAAAAGAAGTTGCTAGTTGCTCTTTCTGCGGAAGGGAAGAGGACGCTGTAGAAAAACTCGTATCGGGACCCGGTGCTTTTATCTGCGATAAATGCATACGCCTGTGTATGGATATCATCCTAAAAAAGCCTACATCTCATGAGATTAAGGTTCTAAAACCTAAAGAAATCAATGATCGTCTTGATGAATACATCATCGGCCAAGAACTCGCAAAGAAGGCGATCTCTGTCGCTGTGTATAACCACTATAAGCGCATACGCGCCCTTCACCGCGATAAGAAGAGTGATGTAGAGTATATCAAGTCTAACGTACTTCTTCTTGGCCCTACAGGGTCCGGAAAGACGCTCATCGCAAGAACACTCGCGAATATCCTAGATGTTCCATTTGCCATCGCAGATGCCACTACCCTTACAGAAGCTGGCTATGTTGGTGAAGATGTCGAAAACATCATTTTAAGACTTGTGCAGAACGCAGAATATGACATCGCAAGAGCTGAGCAAGGAATCATCTACATCGATGAGATCGATAAACTCAGAAAAACATCAAGTAACGTTTCCATTACAAGAGATGTTTCTGGTGAAGGTGTGCAACAGGCTCTTCTCAAAATCGTTGAGGGAACTATTGCAAACGTGCCTCCAAAGGGTGGCAGAAAACATCCTAATCAGGAATACATCAAAGTAAACACAGAAAACATCCTCTTCATCGCAGGAGGTGCTTTTGTGCATCTTGATAAGATTGTTGCAAAACGTCTTGGAAAAGGTGTCATCGGCTTTGATGAAACCAACCGCCACGTAGATCCTACAGAGCTCAGTTATCTTTTTTCTAAAGTAGAGGTCGAAGACCTCGTAGAGTTCGGTATTATCCCTGAATTTATCGGACGTTTCAATAGCATCGCCCACTTCAATGAACTTGAACTTGACGATCTTATTGAGATCCTTGTAAAGCCAAAGAATGCGATCCTTAAACAGTATCAGATGCTTTTTGAAGAAGATGGTGTACACCTCTCCTTCACAGAAGATGCCCTAAGAGCTGTTGCTCAAAAGGCAAAAAAAGCAGGCACTGGAGCGAGAGCTCTCCGTATGATTGTAGAAACGCTTCTTCTTGATCTTATGTACAGTATTCCATCGGATCCAACCGTTACTGAAGTTCTCATAGAAGAGGGCTGCATCACAAACAAAGATGAACCTACAATCAAGCGTAGTAACGAAAAGACAGGTTCTTAGAGTCCGGTATCTTCAAAATTTGAAACTTCATCCAGACACAAAAAAAGGGAGAATTTTTCTCCCCCCAGCAAAACCCAATGAAGCTGTGAAACTTGTTTAAGAAAACAAGGAATTAGGTAGAATTCTTTAAGGATTAAATCCTCACGGCAGTAGTGTATTTTCTTGGTAAATTGCTATGCTCAATCTTGCTCATATTGATAGATTTCGCCTTCCCAGTAGCCCTGCTGATTGAATAGAGAGCTCAACAGCGGCAGCGGATTCAATAGATTAAAAAAATACCCCGCTGTGCTGACATTCCCATCATCTTGTTCTTTTGGTTTCTTACTGACCTCGTTATCACCTTGTTCTTTCCYCTTAGCTGACGTAGCACCGTCTTTTACATCCGCATTATCTTTTTTTACATGCACCCTGACTCCTCTACCACTTGCGACTCCTGTACCACCTGTATGAGACCTGGTCATCTCTATATGCGAATGAGGATCCATGTCATAATCTAGATCATCGCCTACGGTACTGATATCTCCATCAAGACCATCAACAAGCATATCGATCTCTTGCAGCTGCTGCCTCGACAATGTCACAGATGAGCGTGACTCCATATCAAAACTGTTTGTATGAGCATTCCAATCATGACAATGTGCTCCTGTAGATGTTCCGTCTGCTCTAAAGTCAAACTTCGTACATCCAGCTTTTAACTTTGTTATCATCTGATGGTATTTTGAATCATTCATTGTTGCTGCGTGCTCACCAACTGTATGAAGTGCTTTTAGAGCATTATGCAGCGAATCTGATTGAACGGTAAGTTGTTCAACACGTCCCGCAAGGCCTGGCGTTCCGCCGCCTTTATTGAACTCAACATCGAATACGTATTTCTTAACAACACCATCTACTTTAGTTATCGGTGCTGCTAATTTTACACTTGCAATACTTAAGCTTCTAGGCTTTAGCTGTGCTTGATACGCTGACGCTTGAGGAACGTTTATTACTGTTGACATTCTCTACTTCCTTCAATTTGGTTTTAAAGGTAAGCGGCACTCAAGAGCGCCGCTCTTAATTCTTATTAAACTGGTGATGCAGTTCCTTCTTTTCCAAGGAATTCTATAATCTTCTGCCCGATACCACCCATCGTATTGTTCATTGATGAGTCGAACTTCAGACTCATTACGCCCTCGTTCAAGTTGGTTCCGATGATTCCAGTTTGGTTATTTGTCGCATTTATCTCTGCGTTCAACACCTGAGATTGCTCTAAGGCATCTTCTGGAGAYAAATTCTTCAGCAGCTTTTGCTGCTTCTCTAGCTCTGTTAGCTTTTTTTGCTGATTTGCAATCTGTTCGTTTTGACCTTGCAAGTCTTGAGCCTTACCTCCGATTATCTCCATGTTATCCTTCATAGAAACAGCCATTGCTGCTACTACTGCATACTCGCCACTCTCTGGAGGTGCAGATCCGCCTTTACCAGCAGACTTCGTAACGCCCTTCTTCTTGTCTTGCATGTCTTTTTTCAGACTTCGCTTTTCTTCTTTCGTCTTTAAACGCGTTTCGAAAAGTTTCTTCTCAGACTTTTCTTCCGCTTTGAAATCTTTAATCTCATTCTTAAAGTTATCAAGCTGCGCTTGGAATGATGCTGTTGATATCATATCTATTTTCCTTTTTTAACTTTATTATCCTCTTACTGCCGCTACTTCTACTGTACCAATATTTACCTCTGTTGTTGCTTTCTGTGCAATGCCTTGCGCTGACTGCTCCGCCTCTTTTACGTCTTGAACCATCTGCTGATCCAACTGTCCTGTAGACTGCGCCACTGTAGAAGCCGCCTGACCATAAGATGTACCAAAAGATTTTCCCATATCGGCAAGAGCTCTGTGACCAAAAACCATGCTCTCACGGTTTTTGTCGYTTTCTGCATGCTCAGAAATCTTTGATTCACGATCGGCATGAATCTGCTTCTGTTTCGATTTAAACTCAGCTTCTGTCATCGTTTTAGGTGTCGCGTTACCCATCTGAGTCGTTAATTTTGATGTGCTATACTCAGTATGAAGATCTGTAAGCTTTTTATTCGCTTCGTTATGGATCATCTTCTTACTTCCCGCAGATTTCATTCCTGCCATGCCGTGGTATGCAGACCCTACTGCAGAAAGCAATGAAGCTCCCGATTCTGCCGCACCTGTCATAATCGACGCTGATGCCTGATCTCTTGCAGATTCCGCTTGTTCCTTTGTAATCTCTGCACGAGCTGTGTGAAGCTCTTTGTTTAACTTGTTTTCTAGCTGAGCCAGCTTTGCAAACTGTTGCATAAGGAGTCCAAGAGCAAGCTTCCAGGCATTACTATTGCCTGATATCCAGTTATTTGGATCATTGCTCGATGTTCCTTGTGACTGCTTACCTTGAGTTTGTTTCCCTTTCTCTTGCCCCTTTTCCTTCAGTACTTTCTCTGAAATAGGAGGCAACTGAGTCTCTTGGCTGCTGCTTTGTGTTGATACTTTTGTCATTTGTTTATCCTCTATAAATATAAATTTTTACCCTTGATATTCACTTGCTCTGTTTTCGTTTTGAAGAAGCGATGTTACTGCCGATTTTCCAGCACTTGAATATTTCATAACTTGTCCAACGTCTGACGTTAATTCGTCAGCTTCGCCACCTACTAACTTTAATGATCCAGAAGAAAGCTCTTCATCACTCATTGCCTCAGCTTTTTGATACCCTGTTACAGCGGCACCAATACCACCTGCAGCATCTGCAAGAGCACCTGTTGATGTAGCAACATCTGCTACTGCTTGTATGCCTTCTGATGCACCCTGAGTGATTCCACGAGATGCATCTCCCATGTAACCTGCTCCTCCCAAACCTGCGATCGTTGATGCAATCGCTGTTACCATCGTAAATTTCGTAAGCACGTTGGCTTTATCAACATACTTTTGGATGTAAGCTTTGTAATTCTGCGCAAGCTTTGTTTGTGAAGTAGAAACAGTCTCTGCAACTTGACCTTCTCTTGCGCCAAGCATTGCAAGTTTACCTTCTACTTCGTCAACAATAGCGATAATTTTACTCTGTGAGAGTGGCGCTTGCTGCGTTCCTGGATTTGAATTTGAAATTCCTGTCATAATTAACCTAGTTGTTAACTGTTTAATGTTCCTATTAGGAACAGATCTTATTTTAACTTTTTTGATGTAGCTGCAATACCTATATATCTCTGTTTTTATAGGTCTTTATGCAAGCGTACATGTCCTCACTAGTGATTATATCATATTGGGAATATATATTAAACATTTTACTTTACTAAATATGCTTATACGACTTATTTTAAGTCGCTTATGGTAAAATAATGTTTTGAAAAAGTTTAAATAATTTTTATAATTTCTTAATATTTCTTATTTTACCTAAACAACTACACACCAACGACTTGCGCTAAAGAGCTTACAAACAGCACCTTACCTACTTAGCTTGGACGAAAAAAGGCCCTGAAATCACTTTCAGGGCCTTTTTGATGTAAAAAGATAACCAAGAAACCTGGTCCTTTACTATTATTAAGCGTTAAAATTTCCTACAGTGAACATAGTTTTTTCGTCACCCAGCATCTTCTGAATCTGAGCGTTATCTGCCTCAGACCCTGATATCTCTTGCTGCTGATTTTGCATGTTCTCTCTAATATTTGTCTGCAATCCTTCAGAAGCACTCGAGCTCACTGTCATTTCACCTTGCTCAACTTGTGTCACCTCGTTAATTGTGTTGTTACAATCACTCGACGCACTGTTAGATGTTGTTGTACCGATTCCAACACCAGCTCCAACAGTTGTCATGATAATCATACCAGGTGTCTTAATCACAGATCCTGCTACTTTTGCTGATGCCCAAGCTCCTTTAGTTGCACTAAAGCGAGCCATCTTTGTAGCTCCCCTTACAGTAGTTTCTGCAAGATTCGTCAGCACTGTAGTAGCTTCAGCTCCTGCTGTTGTACTTGCTAATGTTGCTGCTGTACCTGCTTCTGTTGCTGCTGTACCTGCTTCTGTTGCGGCCGATATTGCTTCTCCTGTTGCTGCACCTGTTTCTCCAAGTTGAGTTGCTACTGCTCCTGCTGCTCCTGCTGCTTTTGTTGCTGCTGATGCTGCTGCTTTGGCGCTATTTGCTACAGTTCTTGCCGATTTTGCAATTGTCCTTGCTGCTTTCGCAAGAGTTTTAGCATCTTCTCCACCATTTTCTGCAGCTGATTCTGCAGTGTCTGCTGCTGATTCTGCTGCTTCTGCAGAGTTTCCTGCTGTTGACGCTGCTTCTGTTGCTGTTGTTGCTGCTGTTTCTGCTGTG
>NVUU01000055.1 GCA_002402025.1 Candidatus Aerophobota bacterium | reverse complement strand
CCGAAGAAGTGATTGCCAAACAGCATGCAAGCAAACGTAAGCAAGAGGCCTTAAAACATCAAACAAAAGAAGCTTTTTACCAGGGTAGGTCATGAAAAACCCCATGTATGATTTAAAATTCCCGAACTTCTCTTCCGTATCACCTGGCATAGAGGTAATCATATAGTCTTTTTCATGAGATACTTCGTCGTGAGAAAACGACGTGATAAACTTTTCTGAATAAAGGTATTCGTAGGTAAAGATGAGCTCTTTATATACTTTCTCTCTGTGATCGAACTCTGTTTTAAAGTATTTGAAAGAGTCATTACAAAAGCCAACATTCCATTTAAAGTCAAAACCAAGCCCACCCTCTTCCAGAGGGTGTGAGATGTTTTGAAAGGTGGAAGTGTCTTCTGCAATTGTGACAGTTTGTGGAAATAGCCTATGAGCGGTTTCATTAAACTGCTTCAAGAAAATAAGGCCCTCTAGATTTTCTTTTCCGCCATAAATGTTCGGCTTCCACTCCCCTTCATTTCGTCCAAAGTCAAGATGCACGATAGATGAAATCGCATCTACTCGGATCCCATCCACATGCATTTTATCAAGAAGATAAAGTGCACTCCCAATTAAAAAGTTACGCACACATGGTTTGGCATAATCAAAAAACAAAGTATTCCAATGAGGATGAATACCCATTTCAAAATGCTCAAAAACATGCCCTCCATCAAAGCGTGCAAGGGCAAAGTCATCTATAGGAAAATGTCCTGGTACCCAGTCAACAATGACACCGATTTCATTGTTGTGAAGGTAATTCACAAAATACTGAAAATCTTCAGGCCTACCGAATCTACTTGTGATCCCGTAAAATCCTGTTACCTGGTATCCCCACGACTCATCGAATGGATGTTCATTAATAGGAAGCATCTCTACATGTGTATAGCCCATTTTCTGGCAATATTCTACAAGACCCTCTGCAAGCTCTCTGTAATTGAGAAAATCATTTCCTTTTCTTTTCCACGAGCCCAAATGAACTTCATAGATGTTCATGGGAGACTCGAAAGCTGATTTTTTTGATTTGTACCATCTTTCATCTTCAAACTGAAAATGGTCAGGATCAAATAAAATAGCAGCAGTCTTTGGTCGCATCTCAAAATAGAGGCCKTAAGGATCTGTTTTTAATAAAACATGTCCTTCTTTTGTTCTGATCTCAAACTTATATTTTTCTCCTTCTTCAAGTCCTGGAACAAAGATTTCAAACACTCCGCTATCCTCTATTTCCCTTAAAGGACAAAGTCTTCCATCGAAGTAGTTAGTGTCACACACAAGGCTTATTTGCAGAGCATTAGGAGCATACACAGTAAATTTTGCACCTTCGCAACCAGCATGAGTACAGAGTCTTCCTCCCATCATCTCGTAGAGTTTTTCATGCATTCCTTTCTTAAAGAAAGCGATGTCTTCTTTCTTTACTGTTGGGATAAAACTATAAGGATCATGCTCAAGAAGTCCATTTTGATGATAGATACGGTAGTCTAGATGTGTTGTCTTTTTTGGAACTCTACATATGAATAGTCCAGAGTTATGCTCTAGTTTGGCTTCTTTGATTTCTCCAAAAACTTCGATGTGTATTTTCTTAGCTCCTGGACGAAAAACCCGAATGACTTTTCCGTATGCCTCTTCATGAAGTCCAAGAAAGCTGTGAGGGTTTTTATGTGTGTACTGAAGGAGTTCTTTTAGATGATCTTTTTGATCCTCAGAAGCTTTTGAAATGACCATAGGTTGCACTCCTTTTTATTCCTGCCTATTTATGAAAAAAAATCTATTTTTATTCTACACATAAATCCAAATTGTGTTGTAGGGTTTCGCCCGAAAATCAATTTCAGGAGGTAATATGTCTACAGGTATTCCTAATAATCCACTTCATAAACTTTTTGGATTTGATCTTATTGTACTCAAAGAGCCTTCTAGCGTTTCCAAAGATCCCTTTGCTACAGTTCCGATGAGAGCCATTTYTACAGAAAACCCAGGCCATATCTCTTGCGTCTGTAAAGAAGACTCAAGCACTCGTTCTTCTAAAGCCTATGGGGAGATTAAATTTAATATAAAAGGCAAAGTTTTACAAATTATCGAACTCAGTTCTAAACATGATGAAATTACATATAAACTCATTATCATCGCACATGAATTTTTCAGATTTCACAACTGTAAACAGATCCAAGCAATAGCAAAACCAAGAAATGTTATTCCATTTTTACTTCATGGCTTCTTACCTCAGGTGGATGAATTTAGAGTTACTACTGATTCGCAAGTTATTCGTGATTTCAACGATTTTTACAATCATGGTAAAGACTTTACTTGTGAAGCTTATAAGGCCATTGGTAACAAATATAAAAAGAAGCTTGCAAAAACACTTAAATGTAAGGTATCCAAAATTACATATGAAATATTTTTAAAGAAGTGGTCTTGGGATTGCTCTACTTGTGAAAAGTACTACAAGATAACAAAACTTGCGCGAACTATTTTTCAAGCAAATGATAAGGAAAAACAAGAAAAAGCAGAAGCACTCCTTAGCACGCAAGCAGAGATTCCAATGAATCTTCCTACTCATGCCGTTAAGATTTATGAAAAAGAAGCTGTGCTTTTCCCARMYASTNTMTTTMRARWNGTMAAATRSWRTTNGWGWWYNGNATSRYTKYSAWGMTYNCCYMARMRAGAGGWTNNTTAACCTGTCGAAAGATCTATCTATTCCTTTTATTTGCGAAGTAAAAGGACCTTTTCATGAAGGGAGAAACTACNATTATCAAATTTCACAAGATTCAAAACCCATTGGAAAAGTCCATTTTTCCATAGGAAAAAGGTCCATACACATTCTAAATATTGAGTTATTTGAGAGACCTCATGAAGAGAGGAACGTAATGCTTCAGGCCCTTCTTGATATCGCTTCAGAAGCCGCATTTACAAATAGCCACTGCAGAGGGCGTGTGGACATGACTCTTAACCCAGGAAGTGATCTTGCTACTGCCCTCAAAGATTTCGGATATACAAAGGACCTCTCTGGAATTTTGCAGCCGATGAGCGTTTCAGATAGAGCTTCATCTAGAGCTACTGACATAGAAGATACATTATTTGAATTAGATCCCAAAACAGCACGTAGGTGGAGAAAACCATTCTATGCAAAAAGACTTCAAGAAGAACTCACTCTTATGATTACGGGAGAGCACCCGTATAGCCCTTCAGATTCTCTAGAGAATCACATACACTCTCACAATACATTATATTTACTGCTTATACATCTTGATCTGCTTATGCCAGATTGTGAAAAAGATGAAGGATCGTTTAAAAATAAAGTTATGGAATATTATTACTTGCATGCCACTCCACTTTTAAAAAGAAGCAAGCTTCGCTGTGAAAAAACTGAAAAAACCTCGACTGATATTGACAAGCATATAAGGTCTGCAGAGGACATTTTATTTAGTGAATGCCCACTCATATTGTATGTAGCGATCTATAAAGTCCTTTGTGAAGTTTCAAAAACTCTCATGTATAGCACTGTCCTCAAGGAATCGCCAAACTTCAAACAAATATTTAAAAAAATCCAAAATGCTTCTTTTGCGGACAAAGCAAACCGCTCAGTCACCCCAGCTCCGCTACCTGCTGTCCCTACAAATAGAAGAGCATCTTTACCTGATGAAATACCAACTCCGCATCAACTGACAAGGGCTAAACGATTTCCCAAAAGACCCCAATCCGTAATCTTACCACCTTCCTAGGTAGTGTAACATTTGTTCTGTAAATTCAATTTCTGAAGAGAAAGTAGAGATTGAAAAAAAAGGATTGAGATCAAATTCTTTTAACAGGGCGGGGAAGTCCCCGATCCTTAGATGAGATGTAAATCCTCTGTAATTGAAAGCGAGATCCCTTCACGCGAATCGTTAACAAAACTGCTTGGTTAGCGGTCTATACAGTGATTAGATATGTATAGATTTTTAGGAGCGGTAAAGCGCATTACTGAAGAGCTATGTGGATTAAACATCAGCTCCACACAAGTCTCTAGACTATCCAAGGCTCTAGATGAAGAACTCGAAGAGGTTCAAGGAGTTCTTTTAGATGATCTTTTTGATCTTCAGAAGCTTTTGAAATGACTAAAAAATTGCACTCCTTTTTATTCCTGCCTATTTATGAAAAAAATCTATTTTTATTCTACACATAAATCCAAATTGTGTTATAGGGTCTCACTCGAAAATCAATTTCAGGAGGTAGTATGTCTACAATTATTCCTAATAATCTATTTCGTAAACCTTTTAGACTTGATCTTACTGTACTTGAAAAGCTTCCTAATACTTCCGAAATTCGCTTTACTAAAGTTCCAGTGAGAGCCCTTTTTACAAGAAAGGCAAACCAATTCTCTTGCCACTATATAGAAGACTCAAACACTTGTTCTTCTAAAACCTATGGGAAGATCAAATTTAATATAAAAGACGAAGTTTTACAAATTACCAAACTCAGTTCTAAACATGATGAAGTTACACATAAACTCATGATCATCGCATATGAATTTTTCAAATTTTACGACCGTAAACATATCCACGCAATAGCAAAACCAGAAAATGTTATTTCATTTTTACCTCATGGTTTCTTACCTGCAGAAGAATTCCTTAGCAAGCAAGTAAAGGTTCCAATGTACCTTCCCGCTCATGCCGTTGAGGTTTATAAAGAAGAAGCTGCGTATTTCTCAGAACCTTCTTTATGTAGTAAAATGAAATTGAATTCCGTATGGCTCCCMAAACTCCCAGAAGAGAGGATCGTTAACCTGTCGAAAGATCCATCTATTCCTTTTATTTGCGAAGTAAAAGGACCTTTTTATAAAAAGGGAATCTATCTTTATAAAATTTTACAAGGTTCAACTCGTGTGGGAAAAGTCACTTTTTCTATAGGAGAACAATCCATTCATGTTAGAACAATTAAATCATATACAAGCTCTCGTGTAGAGAGAAGGCTAACGCTTCAGGCCCTTCTTGATATCGTTTCACGAGCCGCATTTACAAATAGCCACTGCGAAGGGCGTGCGGATATGACTCTTAAGCAAAAAAGTGATCTTTCTACTGCCCTCGAAGATTTCGGATATATAAAGGACCTCTCTGGAACTTTGCAGCGGATGAGCGTTTCAGATAGAGCTACGGATATAAATCCAATATCATTCAAATTAAATCCCAAAACAGCAATTAGATGGGGAAAACAATTCTACGCAAAAAGACTTCAAGAAGAGCTCACTCTTATGATTATGGGAAAGCACCCGTATAGCTCTTCAGATTCTCTAGAAAATCTCACACATTCTGATGATACACTATGCTCACTACTTATACATCTTACATATTTTGATATGCTTATGCCAAGTTGTGAAAGAAATGAAGGATCGTTTAAAGATAGAGTTATGGAATATTTTAACTTGCATGCCACACTACTTCTAAAAAAAGGCAAGCTTCGCTATAACCCTCCCTCTACTGACATAATACCTTCAAAGAGCATTTTACTTAGTAAATTCCCTCTTGTATTGCTTGCAGCGATCTATAAGGTCCTTTGTGAAGATTCAAAAACTCTAATAAATGCAAGCATTCTTGAAAAATCGCCAAATTTTAACAATATATTTAGAGAGATCCAAGGTGCTTCTTTTGCGTACATGGCAAGCCGCTCAGTCTTAGCGCCGCCAGCACCTGATCTTAATGCTGCTTCTACAGATAGAAAAGCTACTGTGTGGTTCCATCCACAAGTTTTTTGTGTTGATACAAATGGCAAGAGGTCAACAAGAACCGAATTCACAACCTTACCACCGATTAGAAACTTCTGATCACTTTTGGAAACGGTCCAAACAGGTCTTGCCTATCTTTAAATCGATGACGATGTCATCTTCTAAAGACCTTGTTCTTTTTAAACTCGCCTGAGATGATTCTCGTAGAGATAGTTCTCTACATGTCTTTAGAGCTTTTTGAAAAGAGAGCTTTAGGCTCGTCTTTATTAATGATCTAATATGTAGTTTCTTTATCGATTTTTTCGACCATTCGATATCAACAAAAACGCCATCTTTAAGTTTTAGATCAATCACTCTACCACAATCAAACTGGTGAGGCATTTTCTTTAAGATATGAAAGGTTTCATTCTCTTTATAAACAAGCATAGAGCGTATGAGCTCATACCCTTCATATAAACCGGTACCTGGTATATCAGAGAGACCAAGATGGTCTGGCTTTTTACCGCTTTTTGCAAAGAGATCAGAAAAGCAAAGAGTAAAATCTCTCTTAAGTTTATCAAGAAGATCTTCTTTTACTATTGGAGACTTTGTTGTATGCATCCTTTGACCAAGAGCAAACCAAAAAGGAAGAAATTCTTTTGGATCGTTTCTTCTTCTAATAAGAGCTGTGTCTTGTTTTTTGTGATTGCCAAAAGAAAGCCTTTCAAGTGATTTTAACTCGAGCGCCTTTTCCTTTGTTGAGAAAACAAGCTCATTTTTCGCTGTTAGTACGCCCTCTATCTTACCATTTAAACTTAAGTCATCAAGCTTAGAAATAGAGTAGGAAATTTCACTGCGCGCTCTCTCAAGTCTTAGTGAAAGCTTTTCTTCTTTATGCGATAGGGAGAAACGAAAAAAGCTATCAGCGCCGCTTCCATAGATGTAGAGTCTCGCCTTCTCAATATCTTGCATAAGAGTAAAACCGTCTACCGGTCCTACAATTCCAAACTTAATCTCAAGCACCACTTCATCATTTTTAAAAATCCGAAAAAAGCTTGGAAAAGCCTCTAGAGTATAGATAGAAAGAGGAAGAACAGCTTTTGTACCAAACTCATGAGAAAAAGGTTTAAAACGATTTGCGATTTTTATGCTCATATGATTTCCCCAACCAAAACGTCTGGTTCATTTCTTAGGATGTTAACTTTTACGATCTCGTTTCTGCGAGAAGTTTCTTTTGGAAAACTCATCTGCAGAAAATTATCGCTATGCCCTGTGATATAGCCGCTTCTTTTAGTGTCTTCTGATTCACATAAGATGTTAAGAGTTCTTCCTACATAATCTTCTCTTAAGTTAAAAGCTGCTTTCTCTGCATGCCGGAGAAGAATATTCTTTCTTTTTGTAATGATATCTTTTGGAATATGATTTGGTAGTCTTGCTGCTTTTGTATAGGGCCTTACACTATAGGGAAACATATGTACCTTTGCAAATTGCACACGGTCGATCATCTCAAGGCTCTCTTTAAAATCTTCTTCTGTCTCTGTTGGGAACCCAACAATTACATCCGTTGTGAAGGTAAAATCAGATGAAGCATTTTTTAGCCTGTCTGTCGCATACAAAAACTCTTGCTTGGTATATTTTCTGTTCATACGCTTAAGAACGCTGTTAGACCCTGCTTGAAGTACAATATGCATGCTGTGGCAAGTATGCTTTCCATTAATCACCGCATCTAAAAGATCGTCATCAATTTCATCAGGATCGATAGATGAAATACGGATTCTTTTAATCCCTTCTAAATCATCGACAAGCCTTACAAGATCAGCAAGAGTTGCTTTTTCCTCGCCTCCATCAAAATCACCGATGTTAATGCCGGTAAGAACGATCTCTTTAAAACCGTTTGCGATAAGGCCTTCTATTTCCTTAATGATTTCCGAAGTATTTTTAGACCTCGATCTTCCACGARCAAAAGGGATCACGCAATAGCTGCAGTAGGAATTGCATCCATCTTGTATCTTTACAAAAGCTCTTGTATGCGCCTCAAAGCGTTCTATTTTAAATTCAGGAAGATCTTCATCAGGATAGAGATAAGAAAGAAGATTTTCCTTATCGCTATTTGGAACGATCGTATCGATTATATCAAGATCCCTAACAACGCTGTTTCTTCTTTCCACAAGACAGCCAGTAACGACGATTTTTGCACCTTTATTTTCTTTTGCAAGATGCTTGATCTGATAGATGCTTTTTTTATCAGCAGACGCTGTTACCGTACAGGTGTTGACGATACAAAGGTCAGCTGCTTCACCATCTTTTGCTTTTACAAAGCCCATCTTTTTTAGCTGGTCTGTATAAGCTTGAGATTCATACTGATTGGTTCTGCATCCAAGGGTAACGATTTTAAATCGTTTATGTTCTTTTTCTAACGTACTCATGATAAGGAAACTTTTTGCAGCTATTATGCCAAAAAACTAGATTGAAGGGCAAGAAAGCAATTATGGAACAAGGAACTCTGAGATCTTATGCTCGATTTCCTGGGGAATCTCGACTTTTAAAATTATATTATTACCCTCATATTCAGACTCTAAAATCTGTCCTTTGTCCATGAGCTCGGAGACGATGTGATATTTGCTCTGAGGAACTTTTAGTGTAACCACTCTTCTGAGAGCTTTTACCTCGGTCTCGATCATCTCAAGTAGGTCATCAAAACCCTCTTTTTTTGAGGCTGAAATCATGACTGTCTTTGTATATTTCAGCCTAAAACGAAGGATCATAGACTTGTCTTCGCATTGGTCTATTTTATTTAATACAGTGATTGTGGGCTTTTTCTCTGAGCCAAGCTCTTTTAACACCTCAAAGGTCGCCTCTGCTTGCTCTTCTGCAAGAGGGCTTGATACATCAACAATATGAAGAAGGATATCGGTAAAAAGGGCTTCTTCAAGAGTACTCTTAAAAGATTCAACAAGCGTGTGAGGGATCTTTCTAATGAACCCTACGGTGTCGATAAGAAGGATCTCTTGGTGATTTGGAAGGATAAACTTCCGTGTCGTTGTCTCAAGTGTTGCAAAGAGTTTATCTTCCATTAAAACATTCGCATCTGTCAGTGCATTAAGAAGGGTTGATTTTCCTGAATTCGTGTAGCCAACGATTGCAAAAATAGGAATCCCTGAACGCAGTCTACCTTGTCTTTGCATTGTTCTTTGTGCTCTTACTTCTTTTAGCTGAGATTGCAAAAATGCAATGCGCTTCTTCAAGATCCTTTTATCGATCTCTATTTGTTTCTCCCCTTCCCCTTTTAGATATCCACCACCGCCGCCAGACCCGCCACCTGCAGTACCTGCTTGCCTTGATAAGTGGGTCCATAGTCTTTTAAGTCTTGGAAGTTGATATCTTGTTTTAGCAAGTTCTATTTGAAGCCTTGCTTCTTTTGAGTGGGCCCTTTTTGCAAAAACTTCTAAGATAAGCTCTGTTCTATCAATAACAGGTTTTTTGAAAAGATTTTCTAAGTTCTTTTGCTGATTCGGTGTGATCTCTTCATCGAAGATGATCACATCGCACTCGCTTGCATTACTAAGGGCGTTTAGCTCTTGGAGCTTTCCCTTACCAAGGTATGTACTAGAATCTATTTTTCTTAAAGGACAGGAAATTTTATCATAAATTGTAAAGCCGTACGTATCAGACAAAGATGCAAGTTCCTCTAGATGCTCTTCACAAATCTTTTTCTCCCTGGAGCCTTCATAACAACCAACGAGCATGACTGTTTTTAAATCTTTGAGCTCATAACGGATATCTTCGTAGAGTTTTTCTTCTTTAAGAGGAGTCTGTTTTTTCTTCATTAATTATGCTTTTGGGTCAAAAGTTACTACCATACCATCATACGCGAGTTCTACGTTCTCAGGAAGTTTTTCTGTTGTACTCATATGTTCTAACTCATGACCAATGTGGGTTAAGATGAGTCTTTCTGCATTTGATTTTTTTGCAATATCCATTGCTTCATCAATGCTAATATGTGCTCTTGTCGGAGTAAAATCGATAGCACTAAGAACTAGTGTTCTTACACCTTTTAGTGATTCATAAATACCTTTATCATGGTTTTTTATGTCTGTTACAAAAGCGAAATCACCAACCTTGTATCCAACAACGGGCATGCCCAATTGGCTATAAAAAATACAAGAAAAGTTTACTCCACAAAATTCGACCGATTGCATGTTATTTTCAATCACCTGACAAGAAAATATATCCGCTCTGTGCGACTTTGGCTCGAACAGATAACTCATTTTACTCTTAATATCATTGATCGAGGATTGCGACGCAAGTAAAGGGATCGGAGCCTTTTTTCTAAATGAAATTGCTCTTAGTTCATCAATTCCTGCTACATGATCGTAGTGGGTATGTGTGAGTATAAGGCCATCTATATCTTCTAACTTGTGCTCAAGACACTGAGCTCTTATGTCTGGTCCTACATCAAGAAGAAACTTCTTATTTGCTACTTCTAAAAGACCTGCAGGCCTTGTTCTTTTGTTTTTCTTTTCGCAAGAGGTGCACACAGCACAATTACATCCAATGGAAGGGATACCCATCGATGCTGAAGTTCCAAAAAATGTATACTGGCAAGCACTAGCTGGCATAGAAAAAAGCTCCCACCTTTATCAAAACTGTAGTGTATCTCTACATGTGTAAAAATTCACGAGAAATTCTACTTGTGTCATTTGTGTGTATTGCGAGAGAGAGCTGTCTGCCGAGCATGCCGTGGTATAAAAGACCTCTCGAGCCCAGCTGAGTGATGCAGTATAGATTGCTACGCAGCTTTCTTATTGTTGGTAGATGAGTTTTTGGATTTGTGACACGTAGAGACGCTTTCACATCTAGGATTTCAATCTCTTCTTCTTTTAGATTTAGGTGAGAGTTTTTTAGATTTCGAAAAATCTTTTCTTTTGCAACGCTCGGGTTGGGCAATTCATCATCAAAGGTATGTTCGTATGTTGAACCAATATTATAAATACCACTCTCTCCTGAATTTGCAATATATCCTTCGATAATCAAACTTCTTTCAAGAGATTTTCCTGGAATTTTGCAGCTAAGCACTTGCCCCTTTACAAGTCTTATATAAGGGTCATCTTTAATGAAATCCTTAATGGAGGCGCCAACAGCTAAGATCACCGTATCAAATGCCTCAAGATCATCAAGTGAGTTTATCTCTTTTTCTGTAAAACTCACTTTTTTAAAGCAGCAAGCCTTTTCAAGCGCTGTTAGATACTTTTCTGAATATACTGTGATCCCATTTTCAATAAACAGAGCGCCTTGATCTTTTATAAAAGGATGATTTTCTATTTCTTTGATCCAAGAGGTTCTTGGTTGCTTTCTCGCAAGCTGTGAGAGCGCTCTTTTCGTATCATTTGTAGAGGCAAGCTTTAATATCCCATCAAAATTTGCAATTTTATCTTTTGAAAATTTCTGAGCTTCTTTTAATAAAAGAATTGTCTCATGAAGTGCCCTGTAACCTGCAAAAGAAAGTTTTGYACCCTTTGCAGGAARGGGATGACAAAGACCCG
Organism: Candidatus Aerophobota bacterium; assembly: GCA_002402025.1. Lineage (GTDB taxonomy): Bacteria > Chlamydiota > Chlamydiia > Chlamydiales. The sequence goes on along the minus strand of NVUU01000055.1, from coordinate 962 downwards.
CAGAAACCATTGAGGCTTTACTGCTTTTCTTATCAAAAACGGTGATTTCAGAAGATGAATCGAGATCTGCAAGGTGCCAGGCAACTGAAAGCCCCGCAAAACCCGCGCCAACAATTGCTATTTTCATGAGAAAAGTCTATTAACTAGGAGTTGCTTTTTCCTCTGCTTTTTTACTTGAGTAGATAAAACACTCAGTTGCAAAGTTGAAAAAGAATATCACAAATGGGGTTAATAATGCACAAAAAGGGAGCATCACAAAGAACCACTGAAAAGTCAAAGAGAGTGGTGTTGAGTCCTGGAAAAAGCTACCCCCTGTTATATGAGCTGCGAGGTATAAAATCCCCATGCAGATCACAAGAGGGATCATCCCAACTATCAACATGATTGTATTTGAAAAAATATTTTTTTTAAGTCTAAGGTAAACAGCTTCTGCAAGTTTTAGTTTGACACCTGTCTTTAATGCCGCCTCAGGGGTTACAAAAAACAGAACGATCAAGTTGAAAAAGCCAAGGATAAGGGCTCCAAGAACAAGTAAAAAAGGTCCAAAAGCGAGAACAATTCCGATTATATCTCCTATACCTGGAAGTTCTCTTAAAAGGTAAAAGACTCCCATAAACGTCCAAAGCAAAAGGTATGCAAGAAGTAGTGGCAGGGCCAAATAAGAAATGTTCATAAGCATCTGCCATGAGCGTTTCAGAACCTTTCTAAAGCTAAAAGAGGTTCCTTTAATCTCATGGTAGTAAACTCTTGTTAATACAACACCTGTAGCTAGTAGAAAACCAGAGGATAGAAATATAGGAAGGAAGGTTAAACTCAAGGTTACCCAGTCACCAGAACCCATAGACAAGATCTTACAAAAGATGATCAGAAGGCCGCAGGCAGCAATCGTTGGGAAGGTAAAAAAGAATTTCCTCCTGTTAAAGCTATGTGAAAGCGCTCTATCAAATGTTTTTTCTAATATA